>NZ_JBEYJU010000038.1:0-73758 GCF_040703965.1 Streptomyces sp. NPDC006655
CCGGTGCATGACCGCAGGGGTTGTCCGGCCTGACGGCCGGACAACCCCTCACCAAGATCTTCATCGACCTTCTAGTACGGCGAACGCGTCTGTATGTACCCGAGCAGGACGATCACCGCCGCCACGCAGCCGAGGACGATCGCCGTCGACACCCACGACGACCGCCGTGGCGCCACCGGCCCCGGATCGGCCCGGAACGGCGCCGGGTCCGGCGGGTTCTCCTTCCAGCGGGCGGCCAGCATCCGGGCCCGCGCCGACGGCTCCTTGTGCTCCGCCTGCTCGGCCCACCGAAGATCGAATTCGCGCTCCCCGTCGTCCTGTTGCGCCATCCCGTCCCCCGTCTCGAACGCCAGTACCCCCGCACGATACGACGGCGCCCCCGCCCTGAGGAACAGGGACGGGGGCGCCGGCCGCCGGGGAGGCGTCGATCACACGTCGAAGAAGTAATGAACCGGCTCGGCCACCTCCGCAGATTGACGGCTCGGTCGCTCTGACCAGTGCGGACGGCGTCGTTGCCTGGCGTCGCTGGTCGTTGTTGGTCTCCCCGGTACGGCCCACGGACGGCCCCACTCCGACAAGCTGACTGCGGCTTAACCGGTGCGGAGCCGTTGTGTCCTCCTGGCGTGACTGAGTCCCGACATCGAGCACACCCTGCAAGGCCCATGGCCCGACGGCGGCTGCGCATAGATTTACACGAACGCACGGTTTCGAGACGAGGTTTAGTAGATACTTCATGGCGGTGAATATCGCCTACTAGGATGGATCGTAGGGTGGCCAACCGATGGTCAGGGAGTAGACTGCGCGCAATTGAGCGATCGCGCATCATCGTTGAAGATGCCCTGGATGACGTCGCAGATTTGCCAGACATGGACCCAGCGCAGCGGCAATTTTTGCGCACGCAGGTCCTACGCACCGTCTCCCGGACGCGGGCGGCAAGGATTTATCGCACCACCCTGTGGTCGCCGGTTTACTGGACCATCGTGCTAGCTTTCACATCGGGCTTCGGTATTGCAACCTATGCTTGGATGCGGAGAGAAAGTCGCGAAGTGAACCCCAGTGGAATTGGGTTTGGGGTTGCGCTCGGATTCCTATCGCTCTTCCTTATGAGTGTACGCCTGAGGCGGCTTGAAACGCGCTACCAAAGCGCTTTCCTTCAGAAGGCTTACTACTATTCTTCATATATGATCTACCCGCTCAGTGGGATTTCATATTCCGCCACCAAGGCCTCATGGGCGCCATATGTCGCCGGAGCTGCCGTCGTGCCTATGTCTATGTTTGCCACGGGGCTCTTGGTGGTGGTGCAGATTGGTATCTCCGTCAGGAGGCGTGCAGTCCGCACAGATACCATCTATGCGGCAGCTTCATATGCAATGTTGCAGAGTGCAGCACTGGCGTACCGGAGTAGGGGAGGGTGGTATTTGGGTGCGGTGTCGCGCAGGGTTACGGCATCGCTGGAAGACCTCGCCAGAATATGCCAAGATAATCTCACTCTTCGCAAACGCTTTGGGGTGGCGCATCCGGAAGTCTTCTCCCAGACGGCACTTGAGGCGTTGCGTGTTGCGCACCTGGTGCGGCAACACAAAATCATCATCGTGTGCGCGTCAGGCCCGGGAGATTTCGAGAGAGTGGCAGTATCGCTACGCGATGGACTTCAGGCGCTGCTGGCCAACGACAGGAGCAAGCTACTAGAGAACGCTCCGGATGCAGTTAGAAAGGAGCGCGTTAAGGTGATCATGCGCCACTTCCTGCCTGTTTTACTCTTTATTGCGGCCGCGATAATACTTCCAATAGTTCCGCCCGTTTCCGATCAAGGTAAGATTGCTGACAGTATTCGAATTACCTTCATTGTGGCGGCAGTTCTCGCGCTAGTTGCTCCTAACAGTGATTCATCGTCGCGGATTCTGGAGGTATTGGGAAAGGCGATGCCTTCGAAATAACGTAAGGCATCACCTCGTACCTGTCATCGCGACGGAGAGGCCGTCGGCGTGTTGGCCGCTCCAAGGAAGAGGCCGGAAGCCCGGACAGACTGTCCGGGCTTTACCGTTTCGGGCACGTCATGCTCCTGAAGCGGGTTATGAACAAGGTCAAGGCCCGCTACCCGCCCCAACACGGGATCTGTACCGTGAAACCGGCCCCTCACTAGCAGCAGGAGGCAGCAGGCAATGCGTGGTCTTGGAGATCACCTCAGCATCGGCGAGCGGATCGCGTTCTACCGCAAGCGTCGCGGCTACACGCAAGAGGTCTTGGCCGGCCTGGTCGGCCGGAGCACCGATTGGCTGGCGAAGATCGAAACGGGGCGCCGGAAGCCGCCGCGTATCGACATGCTTGCCGAGTTGTCGCGCATCCTGCGCGTCCCTCTCGGGGACCTGCTGGGTCAGACCGTGCTCATGGAGGACGAGAGACAGCAGGACGACGTTCCGGCCGTACGCGACGCCCTCATGAGCCCGCGGCGGCTGTCGCGCTTGCTGTTCGGTCCCGAGGCCGAGACGCAGCTCCCGACACCAGCCCCCGCGGCCGTACGAGTCGAGCAGGCGTGGAACGACTACCAGGGTGGACGCCTCGGTAGCGTCATCGCGGCTCTCCCGGCGCTGCTGCAAACCGCTCAGGAACTTGAGGAGCGAGCGGCCCGGCGCGGCGACGACCAAAGTGACTGCTGGGCTGTGTCGGCTCGCACACACCACCTTGCCGCGACGACGCTTGCGAAGATCGGTGAGTCCGACATCTCGTGGCTTGCTGCCGAGCGTGCGATGCGGGCCGCTGATGAGTCAGACGACCCCCTTGTACTGGCATCCGCGGCACGTTCCGGCACACACGCCCTACTGGCCAACGGCCGGTATGACGACGCGCTGGAGCTGGGCAACACGGCCGCCGCGTGGCTGTCGTCTCGGGTCACGGAGAACGACCCGGCGGCGCTGAGCCTGCTCGGAATGATCCACCTACGCGCCGCCGTGGCTGCTGCTCGTCACCAGGACCGGCCCACCGCGACAAGCCTGCTCGACAGGGCCAAAGAACTCGCGGACGATCTCGGGTCGGATGAGAACTACTGGCAGACCGGCTTTGGGCCTACGAACGTGCTGCTTCACCGCCTCTCCGTTGAGCTTGACCTCGACAACGTTTCGTACGTGGTGGAGCACGGACAGATCAACGTCGACCACATGCCGCAGGAACGCAGCGTCTCGCACCGAATCGACTACGCGCGCGCTCTGTCCCTAGCCGGCCAGGGTGACGAGGCGTTCACGGAACTTCGGACGGCCGAGCGCACGTCTCCGCAGCTCGTACGCAACAATCCCAGGGTGCGCGAAACGCTGCGGGACCTGATCAAACAGTCTCCGGTCACCGGCGGATCGCGTTCATCCGAAGTGTTCGTCATGGCTCAGCGGTGCAGGGCGGTGCAGTGAGTTCAGTCAAGCGCGGAGTGCTCGGGGTCGTCGGATCGGCAGCCGGCGGCGTAGAAGTGCTGCGCACAGGTCTGGTAGAGCCCGCCATTGACCGCGGCTGGCAGGTAGCCGTCACGCTCACACCGACCGCGGCTCAGTGGTTGCGCCTCAATGGCGAGGCTGAGCGGCTGGAGAAGCTGACCGGCCTGCCTGTCCGCGATGAGCCGCGGTTGCCCGGCGAGGACCGACCACACCCGCCGGTTGACTGCTACGTCGTCGCTCCCGCGTCGGCCAACATGGTCGCCAAGCTCGCGACCGGCCTGATGGACAACCAGGCCCTTACCCAGGTGGGCGAGGCCATCGGCACTCTAGGCCTGCCGGTCGTCGTCTTCCCCCGGGTGAATTCGGCGCACGCTCGACATCCGGCATGGCAGCACCACATCGACACCCTTCGGACGGGTGGCGTGCATGTCGTCTACGGCCCGGACGTGTGGCCGCTGTACGAGCCTCGGGAGGCGCCGGCTGGGCGCCCACTCCCCTGGTCGACAGTGCTCGACACGGTGGATGCGGCCACTCGATGACGATTCGTCAATACGCCTGACCTGCAAGGAAAGGGGACCCGGACAGTCTGTCCGGGTCCTCCGTCGTTCCGGGCCACATCCTCATTGGCATGTCAGGGATCAATGAGCAAAGCGGCGAGCTGGAAGGCATGACTCCCGCCGAACTCGCTTTAATCAGAACGAGTTTGAGCGAGGCCCGCGCCAAGGCCGAACGACTGCTGAGGCGTGCGGACGAACTCACGGCGATGGTGGAGTCTCGCTACCCACAAGCCGCTCAAGGCGATCAAGTCGCTCGCCGAGTTGGCGCAGGGCGTCATGAATCGTGCTGAGTTCCGTGGCCAAGGCAGTGAATGCGGGGCTACTGCCCGGCTCGCTGCCGAGGGGCACAGCAGGATCGCGGACGAACGTCCCGCGGCCCTGCTGCGTGAGAACCAACCCCTCGTCACGGAGCTGACCGAACGCGCTCTGAACAGTCATGAGCTGCACGCCAAGCGCCTTGGCGAGCTGGCGAGCGGCCGGCAGCCGATCGCCGGGCTCGTAATCGCGGTCGGGGCCCGTGATCTTCTCGCGGAACTGCGCCGCAATCTCCTTGGCCGTGGGCGTCTGCTTGGGCGCTTTGGGGCTCTGGTCCATGGCATCGAGAGTAGCCGGACCTAGGTCAATCCCTGATCCTTCGCCGGACCCGCTTGACAGCCAGATTGACCTAGGTCAATCTGGATTCGCGCCGGAACGAGAGACCCGGAAGGGCCTCATCGGGCTGGCTTAGCAACTGCTTGACCTGCACGAATGCACAGGGCGGGGACGCTGCAATCCCGCTAAAGGCCAGGGGACAGGGCTTCGGCCCGACTGGCGAGGTGGCCCGGTGACCGCGAGCAACGGCCGGCGTGTGGGGACAAGGTCCCCCTTGCAGTGTGTTTCCCCTGTTCAGCGGTCCGAAGGAGTGGCAGTGAGTCGACGAAAGCGATGGGCGCGGCCGTGATCGACCGGTACGGCGGCGCCGTTCCATCCCCGGTCCGTGAGCACCTCGAAGTGCTGCGGACGACCGGTCACCTTCCACCGTTGCGCGGCGGCTAGCGCCGCGCCGGTTGCCTCTTCCCGCCCGTGCGGCGCGCACCTGGTGCGCAGGTCCGTCCGGGCGGGGCGGGGGGAGCCGGAATCTCACGGCCCCACCACACAAGAGCGGCCCCCCGGGGGTGCGACCCGGGAGGCCGTGACAGGCACCTGGTTGGAGGCACCTGTGATCACCAGTCTGACAGACGCGGAGCGGGCGGAACTGTCCCGCAAGGCCGCGGAAGCGAACAAGCGCAGCGAAGACAACGCCCTTGTGCGGGGCGGCCGTTGATGGCCGGTACTGAGCACGAGAAGACCAAGCCGCCGCTTCCCGTTCGTCCCCCTCGCCCGCACCCGTACCCGACCGGTCACACCGCCGCGGGCACCGCGTACGAGGGGGTGTGCTGATGGCGACGGACCCGGCCGCCTGGCACCTGGAGGCGAGCGCGGATGCGTGGGCCGCCGACCTCGGTCGGCAGGACCCTGCGCCGGTCGCGGCTGAGCGGGCCTGGCAGCAGCAGGAGATCCGCACGGCCTACGAGGACGCGGCCCATCTGACCGAGCAGCCCCGGTAACCCACCACCTCTACAGCCCCGGCGACCAGCCGTGAGGGGCGCCGGATCGAATCCGGCCCGGGGCACGCACCGCACACACCGCCAACCTGATGGGGAAGCCATGAAGAAGCAGCATGCCGCCGCCCGTGCCGTCGACGCCGGTACGGTCGCCGCTCAGGCCGTCAACGACTACGGGCTCAACAGCACGCAGGCCATCGGTGCGCTTCGGGCCGCCGACAGCGCGACGCGCGATGCACAGGCGCAGGGCTGCACGAAGGCCGACTTCGACGCCGAACACGCCCGCCGCCGCTGACCAGTCAGCTCATCCGCCGGTCCTGTACCGGTCACCAGCCCCGGCACCGCCGTGATGGCGCGGGATCGAATCCCGCCCGGGGCGCCGCCGCCACCGCGCGGCCCGCCGCACCGCTCGCGTGCGGCCTTCCACCCAACGGCGTGCGGCTCCCGGGGTGCCTCCCGGGAGCCGCTGAAGGGCCGTTCCCCTGACTAGGAGGACGCACGACCCATGGACCCCATTGTGACTGTTCAGGACGCTGTTACTGCGTTCGCCGACTGGATCGAGCCGACGGATCTGGAACTGGACGCGATCGAACGCGAGATGCCGCTGATCCTGGCGGACCACATCATCACCTTGGACCGCACCCCGACCGAGGTGGACGTGCGCCGGATCCGCCGGGCCCGCCGCCGCGCGCTGGCCGCCCGGGTGGCCCTGGTCAACCGCACGGCCGACGCGGCGGGCGGTGTGGCATGACGGACGCCCGCACCCTGGGGGAGATGACGCCCGCGCTGCGGGCGTTGCGGCTGCTCGCCGCCGAGTACTCCCACCTGCCCGCCCCGTTCGTGCACCTGTCGCCGGTCGACGCGGCGCGGCTGGAGCTGTCGCTGCACGACGTGGACCTGACGTCTGACACGTTCGCGGTGTTCGAGGTGTGGCGCGAAGCGCTCGGTATCGCCCCCGACTCGGTCATCTTCCGTGTCCAGGGCAACGGCCGCACGCGGGTGCTGCGCGCTGAGGGCACCTTCGGCGGCGTAGAGGTCGCGCTGACCGCCTACGCGGACGCCCCGGCCGCCGACACGACCGCGGTAGGGGGCGCGGCATGAGTGCCAAGTCCACCAGGACCGTGCTGCCGGCGGTCGCGATGACGGCCGTCTCGATGGTGCTCACGCTGGCCGTGGTCGTGATGTGGCTGGGCACGGCCGTGCCGTGGCCCGTTGCCCTGGTCGTCGGTCTGGGCATCGACGGCGGTTGGCTGGCCACCCTCGCCTATGAGCGGCGCCTGGCCGCGCAGGGCGACCACAATCGCACGGTGACCGCCGTCGGCTGGTCGTTCGGTCTGCTCGCCTCCGGGGTCCTGGTCACCCACGCGCTCACCG
Organism: Streptomyces sp. NPDC006655; assembly: GCF_040703965.1. Classification (NCBI taxonomy): domain Bacteria; kingdom Bacillati; phylum Actinomycetota; class Actinomycetes; order Kitasatosporales; family Streptomycetaceae; genus Streptomyces; species Streptomyces sp. NPDC006655. The sequence continues at coordinate 6,934 of NZ_JBEYJU010000038.1, forward strand.
CCGACCGGGCAACGGGGGCGTGGCTGGCCGTGGCCTGGCTGCCGATCGCCGCGAAAGCCCTGTGGCTGGTCCACGGACTGTGGGAGCGGACCGCGCTCACCCCGGCCGCGCTGGATCAGATCCGGGGCATTCAGCAGGAAGCCCGCGACGACGCGGCCGTGGCCCGCGCCCGACTGCGGGCCGAAGCGTCCACCGAGGAGACGCGGCTCACGGCCGTGACCGAGGCCGGTGCACGCGTCGCACGCGTCCAGGCCAAGACCGCTGAGACGCTTGCCGGGGCGTGGTCGACGCTGGAAGCGGCCCGCAAGGGCGAGAGCACCGGGCGGGCCCTGACCAGCGTGACGAGCCGCGTCACACCCGACGTCACACCCTCGTGGGAACTCCCGGTGTGGGGCCCCTCGGAGCCGGTTGCGGCGCTGGAGCAGGCGCCCGCGCTCACCGATGCCGCCCTCGACGCGCTGGTCGATGAGATCCGGCTGAGCGAAGATCCCGCACTGTCGTACCGGGAGATGGCCACCCGCTTTCGCGCGGCCGGCCACTCCGCCAGTGAGGTACGGCTGCGGGCCGCGTGGAAGCGCGTGGTGGCCTGATGTCCGCCGCGTGGGGCAAGTGCTACGACCCGACCGGCGCCCTGCACGGCGTGCCCACCTACCCGTGGAAGCTGGCCCCGGACGGGTACGCCACCCGCCGGCAGTTACGGGCCCGCGGACTGCGTCCCGGCGGTCAGCCGGTAGCCGCGCAGGTCATGCGCATGAACCGCCGGGCCGGGACGCCCCGGGTCGCCTACCTCTACCGCCTTGATCGGGCGCTGCCGGTGCGGCCGATGACCTCCCGCAAGTGGGGCGCCCTCGCGCTCGCGATGCTCGCCCGCCGCACCTGCCCGAAGTGCCAGCTCACCTACAGCTACTGTCTCCCGACGTCGCTCGGGATGTGCGTGCTGTGCGCCTACCCCGAAGGGTCCCGCGATGGAATCGCTGCCTGACATCCCCCGGGTCGTCCAACTCCCGGACGGCACCTACACCTACGCCGACCACCTGCCCGCCCCGCAGCAGCAGCCCTACAGCGGTCCGCAGGTCATCCACCAGCACGTGCACCAGGCCCCGCCGGACCGCACGGTGCAGCGCATCGCGCTCGGCTCCGGGGTCGGTGCCGGAGCGGTCGCGGCCGGGGTCTACTTCGGCCCGCTGCTGGTCGGGGTGCTCACCGCCATCGCCGCGAACCTCGCCCTGCTCGCCCTGCTCGCCGCGGTGTGCGCGTGGGGTGTGGTCACCGTCGTGCGATCGGTGGGCGGAGCGGACGGCAAGCGCGCCGCCGACACCGTCCGCCGCACCCGCGGTCGGCGCTGAGCTGACGGCTGCCTGCGATCCCCGGGGGCTCACCCCGCCGGGGGTCGTGGGGAGCCGGACAGTCCGGCCCGGAACGGGAGACACCGTCGTGAGCAGCAACGAGACGCTCCGCTTCACCGCCGGCGAGAAGGCCCGCCTGGCCCTGCTGGTCGCCCGGATGGCCAAGCGCGGACTCGCCGACGACCGCCAGTTCGGCGGCCGGGTCGACCAGCGCGACCTTCAGCGCAAGGTCGAGCGCATCGAGAACCAGGCCCGCAAGCGCGCCGAACAGGCCCACACCAGCAAGAACCGCAAGTAGCAACGCCCCGGGGGCGGTCGTCCCGGCCAAGGAATCAGACCGCCCCCGGGCCACCCACCACCCACCTTGTGAGCAGCAGGGAGTACCCAGAATGACGGACAGCACGACGGGCCCCAACCTGCGCCCCGTGCCCGCCACCGTTCCCGACGACGACGCGCCGCCCGCACTCGTGCCGGTGGACAACCCGGCGTTGCCGGACCCGAAGGTGCGCATCGAGAAGCGCAAGCCGGTTCTTGCCGGATGGCTCACCAACCGGCGTGACTTCCTTGCCACCGCCCGTCACACCGGCGCGAACGTCGGCTACGCCGCGCTCTACCACGGCGTTCGTATCCCGGTGTATGCCGGACGACTCGCCCTGATGTCGCCCCGCGGAGCGTGCCGGTTCGTCGCGTCCACCAACCGGTGGGTGTGGGACCGCGAAGCCGCCCCGCTCCGTGAGTTCGCCGTCCGCACGGAGGACGTCGAGGAGTACATGCGCCTGGCCCGGCTGCGCGCGGGCCGTATCCGGCTGCGCGGCCTGGTCACCCTGGTCGCAGCCGTGTTCGGTGTCGGGTTCGCCCTCTACTTGTACGTCCTGGCCCCCGCGTTCCTGTACGCGTTCGCGGCCGGCGGGGTGCTGCTGCTCGGCATCGGTGGACAGCAGCCCGACGCCCCCGTCGTCGGCCCGGCCGTGCTTAAGACCGAGGTGCAGAAGCTCACCGGCTCGATCGTGCTGCGCGGTCTCGACTCGATCGGGAACGCGAAGGTGACCGCCGCCATCAAGAAGGGCGGCGACATGAACGGGCTGCGGTTCGTCTCGGAGATCGTGCGGGACGGGCCCGGCTACCGCGCCGACCTGGACCTTCCCTACGGCGTCACGCCCGAGGACATCATGGAGGCCCGCAAGCCCCTTGCCTCGGGTCTGCGCCGCAAGACCGGCTGCGTCTGGCCCTCCCCGGACCCCGACCAGCACGAAGGGCGGTTGGTGCTGTGGGTGGGCGACAAGCCGATGAACGAGACGACCAAGCCCGCGTGGCCGCTGGCCAAGTCGGGCACGGTCGACCTGTTCCGCCCGGTCGTGTTCGGCAATGACCAGCGCATGCGCGACGTGTCCGTGACGCTCATGTTCGCCTCGGTCGTGGTCGGCTCGATCCCGCGTATGGGCAAGACGTTCCTGATGCGGCTGCTGCTGCTCATCGCTGCCCTTGACCCGCGGGCCGAACTACACGCGTTCGACTTCAAGGGCACCGGTGACTTCGGCGCGCTGGAACCGGTCTGCCACCGCTACCGCGCCGGCGAGGAGGACGACGACATCCTCTACGTCGTCCAGGCGCTCCGGGAGCTGAAAGAGGAACTGCGCCGCCGGGCCAAGGTCATCAAGTCCCTGCCCCGCTCGCGCTGCCCCGAGTCCAAGGTCACCCCCGAACTGGCCGGTGACAAGCGGCTGGGTCTGCACCCGATCGTGGTCGGGTTCGACGAGTGCCAGGTGCCGTTCGAGCACGAGCAGTACGGCAAGGAGATCGAGGCCATCTGCACCGACCTGGTCAAGCGCGGCCCCGCACTCGGGATCGTGGCCATGTTCGGCACGCAGCGACCGGACGCGAAGTCGCTGCCGACCGGGATCAGCGCGAACGCCGTGCTGCGGTTCTGTCTGAAGGTCATGGGCCAGCCCGCCAACGACATGGTGCTGGGGACGTCGATGTACAAGTCCGGCTACCGGGCCACGATGTTCTCCCGCTCCGACCGGGGCATCTGCTGGATGGCCGGCGAGGGCGACGACCCCCGCATCGTCGCATCCGCGTTCGTGGACGCGGTCGCCGCCGAACACATCGTCGCCCGCGCCCGCACCGTGCGCGAGCAGTACGGCAACGTCACCGGGCACGCCATCGGCAAGGGCCCCGAGACCACCGGCACCGGCTCCGACATCCTCGCCGACACCCTCGACGTCATCGCCGATGACGAGAAGGCCGTGTGGTGCGAGCGGATCGCCGCCCGCCTCGCCGCCGCCCGCCCCGAGACCTACGCGGGATGGCAGGGCGAGAACGTCACCGCCGCGCTCAAGCCCTGGGGCATCAAGCCGGGGCAGGTCTGGGGCACCACCGACGACGGCGAAGGCGCCAACCGGCGCGGCATCAAACGCGCCGACATCACCGTCGCGATTACGCGCCGTAACGCCGATCGGGCCGCGGCCTGACCCCAGCACGGGTGCTAGACCTAGCAGCCCCGGCCGCTAGGTCTAGCACCCGTACTAGCACCCCATAGGGCCGCTGATCAGCGAACTAGCGTCTAGCGGCCCACCTGCGAAAACACCCTGAAACCGCCCTTGGAAGGGATGTGAGCCCTGGTGGCTCTCGCTAGCTGCGCCCTCCTGCTCGCCCTGGCCGGTTACGCAGTGTTGTGCGCGGTCCGGCCGTTCGCGCCGTGCCGGAAGTGCTCCGGGACCGGCATCCGCCAGGCCCGCCGCAAGGTCAAGCTGTGCCGCCGCTGCCACGGCCACCGCTACCGGCTGCGCCTCGGCCGGCGGCTGCTCAACACCGGCCGCACCGTCCACCGCGACGGCACCCGCCGCACCCACCCTCGCCGCCTCAACGACCGGGAGTTCTCCGAATGGCCGTGACCGTCTCCCTCGTCCTCCTGCTCGGACTGGTCCTGTTTTTCCTGCTCCGCAGCAACAGCCTCACCCCCGGCGCCGCGTTCATCGCCGTCATGTTCGGGTTCTTCCTCGCCTCCACCGGCGCCGCCGGGCCCATCACCAACATGACCACCGCCATCGTCCAGTCCATCCCCAACCCGTAGGCAGGAAGGCCGTGTTCGAGATCCGCGTCATCTGCGACCCCGGCGACGCCGACCGCATCAGTCAGATGCTCACCTCCGCCTTCCGGACCGGCACGCCCCGGACGTACCCGACCCGCGACGGCATGCGCACCCGCCTCTACCTCACCGCCGACCACCACCCCGACGGCCCGACGCAGACCACACCCCCGGCCGACCGGATGGAATCCGCATGAAGCCGCCCCGCCTGCGTATCAAGTTCACGCGCTGGCCCCGCTACGCGCTGGTCCTGACCGACACCCCCGACCCCGACTGCTCCAACTGCGAGGGAGACGGCTGGATCGGACACGACTACGGCGACCACGAGACCGGTGAGTACGCCGGAACCGACTGGGAGCCCTGCCCCTGCTGGAACGAGCAGCGCCGTTGGCTGCTGCTGCCCCTGCCGCACCGCCCCCGCTGGCTGCCCCACGGCATCGCCCGCTCGTGGGGCCCCGCCGGATACAGCGACGAGGCCCCGTTCTAGCTGTGCCAAGGGGGGCTTCACAACGTTCGGTTGCCGAGTTCGAACCTCGATCAGCGGTTGTACGACTGCCTTTCGACCGTGTTGAGGATCTGGTTGGCCAGATCCATGAGATTGGTGATGGACGGCGCTTCCACGAACAGCAGGGCGCCGCGGTCGCTGCCGTTGCCGAAGCCGCAGCCGCTGTCGCGGACCATGGGTGTCAGCCAGTGGACGGTGAGGCGTTCGGCCGCGAAGTAGACGACCGGCCTATCGGACCACGAACGCCCCGAGGCATGGCTTCGGCAGCTTGCCGCTGGAAAGCACCCGATGGAGGAGAGGGCGAAGGATAGCCCCGCCACCCCGATTTCCAGGCCGTCCAGGACGCCTTCCTCGCGGTCGCCGTCTCCGACGATTTCCAGGATCTCGCTGCCGGGGTGGCGGTCCTCGAAGCCGTCCGGCAGGCAGTCGGGATCGCCTCTCTCCACCGCGCGGGCGACGTCTTCGAACTCCTCGGGGTCCGCGCTCACTTGGTCCACCAGGTGAGCCAAGCCTCGCTCCTCTTCCACGATCGCGCGGGCCTCTTCGTGGGTGACACCGCTGATGTCCCACACGCCCCGGAAGAAGCCGTATCCCTCCTCGCTGATCTCGTCCTCCTCAGGCATGCACATAGGCACGCCCTCCGGGAACGACGGGTCGACCTTCACGTCGATGCGCGGGATCACGAAAACCTCCTGATGGCTGCCGGAACACCCCCGGTGCGCGCCGAACGCCCACCTCTAACGACGCCAAGAGCGGCCCCGACCTCACGCCAATGAATCCGGAGCCGCTCCTTGTCCACCAGCACCCTCAACAGGACTGGAGACACTCAGCATGACCGATCCGACCGACATTCGGCGAGCCCTTGGCGGGCCGCCGACGATCGTCGCCCTGTGCGCCGGCTACGGCGGACTCGAAACCGCGATCCGCGCGGGCATCGGCGGCCAGGTCGCCGCGTACGCGGAGAACGACCCCTACGCCGCGGCCGTGTTCGCCGCGCACCACCCCCAGGCGCCCAACCTCGGGGACATCACCGCCGTGGACTGGCACACGGTCCGGGAGCTGTACCGGCCGAACGTGGTCGCCGCCGGTTTTCCCTGCCGCAACATCTCCAACGCTGGACGAAAGGACGGAATCAATGGGCAGTGGTCCCGGGTCTGGAAAAACGTCGCTCAGGCTGTGGGCGTCCTTCGACCGCGCTACGTCTTCCTGGAAAATGTGGCGGCGATCCGCTCACGGGGGCGGGGCCTGGACGTCGTCGCCGCAGACCTGGCCGCGCTCGGGTATGACGCGCGGTGGACATGTCTACGAGCTGGTGACCCCGAAGTCGGCGCCCCGCACCCGCGGGATCGCTGGTTCGCAGTTGCCCATCCCGCTGATGCCGACCCCGACCACCTCGGACGGCACTGGCGGCCCCGGAACATCGCCGAACCGCAAGGGCGGGATGAACCTGCGCACCGCCGTCACGAAACTGCCCCCACCCACCGACTGAGCCTCCTGCCGACCCCGGCAGCGCGGGACTGGAAGTCGGGGGCATCGAACCTGCTCGACAGGAACGCGCGCCCGCTCAACGAGTTCGTCGTGAACCTGCTGCCGACCCCGCGCGCCGCCGCCGACCGGACCAGCCGGCGCGCCGCCGTCGGCTGGCACTCCCGTTCGGCGCCTTCGCTGGAGCAGGCGATCGAGATCTCCGGCGGCATCCTCCCCCGGGAGCTGCGCACCTGGAGCGAGGCGCCCCGGTCCTGGCAGCCCGAACGGCTCGATCAGGAGTGGGGCAAGTACGAGGCGGCGATCCGTCGATGGGAACGGGTCCTGGGACGTCCGGCGCCCCTGCCCACCGAACCCGGCACCCGCGGCAACCGTCGCCTGGCTCCACTGTTCGTCGAGTGGATGATGGGCCTGCCCGCCGGCTGGGTCACCGCCGTCCCCGGCATCCCCCGTACCGAACAGCTCAAGATCCTGGGCAACGGCGTGGTCTGGCAGCAGGCCCACCACGCCTACGGCCTCCTCGTCGGCGCCGCCCTCAGCCGCTTGACGACCAGCGGTCTGGAGGTGGCCGCGTGACCACCGCCCTCACCCCGCTTCACACCGCGCTGCACCTCGCCGCGGACGGTGTCCCCGTACTGCCCCTGCGCCGGGGGAAGCTGCCGTTCGGGAACTGCCCGACCTGCGCCCACAACGCATGCGGCGGCCGGCCGAACATGAAGACCCCCGGCCCCTGCACCTGCCCGCAGCCGTGCCACGGGTGGGCCGCGGCCACCACCGATCCGCACGTCATCACCTCCCCCGCGTGGGCGTCGGCGTGGCGGCATGCGGCGACGGTCGCCTACCACCCCGGCGGCGCCGGCGTGACCGTGGTCGACCTGGACGACCCCGCCGCCGTCCAGTGGGCCCGCACCACCCTGCCCGCCACCCGGACCGTGACCACCACCCGCGGCGAACATTGGATCTACCAGGGCACCATGCCGTCATCGAATGCCGTACGGCCCGGCGTGGACATCAAGTCGCTTATGCAGTACGCCCGTTGGCTGGGAAACGGCGCGGGCGCCACGGTGCCTCTCCCGGACGCTGTGCGCGCTCTGGTAGCAAAGGAACCGCCCGCGGCCCGCAGGGCGCCACACGGCGCCGCAGTGTCTCTGAGGGGCAACGGGGGCGAGTGCCCGCACCGCACGCCCGCCTATCTCGATCGTGGGATCACCATGGGCGTGCAGCGGATCACCGAGGCGCGAAGCGCGGTTCACGCGACCGTGTACCGGACGTTCCTCGCGGTGCTGTCGACGCACGGCCGGTGCGGCTGCCTCACCGACGCCCATGTCACGCGGCTGTTCACCGCCGCGCAGGCCAAGGGTGAAACGGCCCGGCACTGCACCGACGCGTGGACCAACGCCCGCACCGCACTGGGGATGTAGCCATGTCCGAGGACGACAAGACCCCGGCCCGCCAGATCATCACCGACTACGCACAAGCGCACTTTCGGTACTTCCGCACCATCGACGGCACCGTTTACGCGCAGAAGAACGGCCACCCCGTTGCCCGCCCGATCCGCTCCCAGGGCACCACCGGCAGCCACCGCCAGGAACTCATGGTCGGACTCTTCAAGGACGGGGTCGGCGTGTTCAACGGCACGGCACTCAAGGAGGCACTCGACTTGATCGAAGCACTCGCCCTGACCGAGGACGTACAGCCCACCCACATCCGCGTCGCCCCGGGGTTCGACGGGGCGACCTGGCTCGACCTCGGCCGCGTCGACGGGAAGTCCGTGCGCATCCACTCTACCGGCTGGGACATTCGCACCCCCGACCCGCAGGAGGTCTGCTGGCGCCGCACCCAGCTCACCGGGGAACTCCCGCTGCCCGCCCGGGACACCGACGGCAAGGGCATCGATCTGCTGCTCCGGCTCTGCAACTTCGCCAGTGCCGAAACCGAGTGCCTCGCCCTCGCCTGGCTCATCGGCTGCCTTGAACCGTCCGTCCCCGTCCCGGCCCCGTTCCTCACCGGCCCCCAGGGCGCGGGCAAGTCCACCGGTGGCCGGATGCTGGTGCGGATCATCGAAGGGATGAGCGGCGACTTGCGCCGGGCACCCAAAGACGAAGAGAACATGATTACGGCTGTGGCCGCCGGATGGGTCACCGCCCTGGACAACCTCTCCCACCTGCCCCCGGACCTGTCCGACCTCATGTGCTGCATCGTCACGGGAGCCGAGAGCATCAAACGCGCGCTCTTCACCGACGGCGACGTCGTCCGCTCCCGCTACCGGCGCCCCATGCTCCTGACCGGAATCGACGTCGGCGTCATCCGCCCGGACCTCGCCGAACGGCTCCTCCCGCTGCGTCTCGTACGGCCCCGAGTACGGCGCACTGAGGCGGAACTGTGGGCCGAGTACGCGGAGATCCTCCCCGTCGTCCTCGGCTCCCTTCTCGACCTGACCGTGAAGGTGCGGGCCGCCGCGGCGGAGACCCCCACCGACCTGCGGATGGCCGACTTCGCTCACCTGTGTGCGCAGCTCGACGCCGCTACCGGCTTCGGCGCGCTGGCCGCCTACCGGGCCAGCCTTGACGACCTCAACGACGACGTCATTGAAGGAGACTTGCTGGCTCAGACGGTTCTGCAGCACGCCGCCGGCCTCGACCCGGACGCGGAAGTCCGAATGACGTCCTCGGAATGGCTGCACTGCCTCACCACCCTCTACAGCGGCGAGGAATGCCGTCCCCTGCCCAAGGGCTGGCCCACCACCGGCAAGGTCCTCTCCGACCGCCTCAAGCGGCTACAACCCACCCTCGCCGCCCGCGGCGTCCTCATCGACTGGGGACGCACCCGCACCGCCCGCTACATCGAAATGAGCCGCCCCCCGCTCACGCCCCCAAGCCAGCAGCAAGCGGCATTCTGACCCGCGCCACCGCGCCGCACTGAACAAGCAAGAGGAGCACCCAAGCACCGGGTGCTCCTCTTGCTGTTCCGGCGGCGTGCCGCCGTTGCACAGGTCGTGCCGCGCAGCGGCTCCTTCTTCACGTTCTGAGCCGCGCACCACCACATACACCACCCCGGTTCTTTCCTAAGAGAGGAGACGCTGCGTCACCCACGTCACCAGCCACGCGAATCCCATCCCTGACCAGCATCAACAGCGATGACGCAGACGGCCAAAACCTGCGTCACCCCACGTCATCCGTGTCACGCGTGACAGAGCCTCGCGCCGACCTGTGACACGCCCCGCACTGCTCGCGTCACCTCATAAGCACAGGTCAGAGCCCCAAATGACGTGCGTGACGCGATGACGCAGAAATCCGTGCCTCGGACAGACACGGGCCCTCGACAAGGACCGAGACCAACTCCATTCAGAGACGTTCCAGCTCAAGGAGGACTGAGTGAGCGCGCCCGCCCCCGGCCGAAACGACCCCCGCGCCATCCTCCGGGGTGGTCTCCCGGACCGGTACCTCACCGCCGACGACATCGCCGAGATCTTCGAGGTGCCCAAAGAGACCGTCTACCAGTGGCGCAGGAAGCGCATCGGCCCGCCCGGCTTCCGCATAGGCAAATACATCCGGTACGACCCCGCCGACGTGCGCACATACGTCACCAGCCGCAAAGACGCTGACCGCAGCAGCGCCTAACCGAACAGCCCCGCCAGAGACAGCAGGGAGAGCCACGCACGGCTCTCCCTGCTGCATGTCGAGAGAGGACCGCTGCCGTATGGCTGGCCACATCCAAGACCGTTGGTACAAGACCGAGACGGCATCCAACGGCAAGACGCTCAGGACAAAGACCGACCGATACGGGACAGGCTTGCGCTACCGGGCCCGCTACGTCGCCCCGGACGGGAGCGAACGCAGCAAGTCCTTCCCGGACAAACAGAAGCGACTCGCGGAAGCGTGGCTGACGCAGATCGCGGCTGACATGACCCGAGGCCAGTACGTCGACCCGTCCGCCGGTAAGGAGACGTTCAGGGAGTTCGCCACTCAGTGGCTGGCATCCCAGACCACGGACCCTTCCACCATCGTGAACATGGAGCTGAGGTTCCGGCTGCATGCCTTCCCCTACATCGGTTCTCGCTCCCTGAGCGCGTTCCAACCGGCCCATATCCGCACCTGGGCACGGGCCCTCGCAGACTCCGGGATGGCAGCGTCGTATCAGCGGACGATCTTCGCGAACGTCTCCGCCGTGTTCGGGGCCGCCGTGGATGACGGCATTCTGGCTCGCAACCCCTGCCGTGCCGGCTCCGTGCGAGCTCCCAAGCTGGATCGGCGGAAGATCAAACCGTGGACGCGTGACCGGGTGGTCGCCGTCCGGGATGGACTCCCGAGGCAGTACGCGACGGCCGTCGACGTCGCTGCCGGGTGCGGCCTACGGCAGGGCGAGATCTTCGGACTTGCCGTCGATGAAGTCGACTTCGTCGGGGGAGTGGTCCACGTCGTGCGACAGGTCAAGTTGATCGGCCCGCATATGGTGTTCGCCCCGCCCAAGGGCGGCAAGCTACGAGACGTGCCGCTACCCGACGTGGTGTCGGATGCGCTTGCCTCCCACATCACCAGCCGACCCCCTATCGACGTCACCCTGCCATGGAAGACTCCGGACGGGCCGCCCGTCACAGCGAAATTGCTGTTCTACTCGCGGGAACGCAAGGCGCTGAACAGGAACTACTTCAACATGTACCTGTGGAAACCTGCTCTGATCGCTGCCGGTGTCATTCCGGAACGGGCTCCGGGGGAGCGGTTCAAGCAGTCGCGTGAACACGGTATGCACGCGTTGCGGCACTACTACGCGTCGGTCTTGCTGGACTCGGGGGAGAACATCAAGGCCTTGGCCGAGTACCTCGGTCACTCCGACCCGGGATTCACGCTCCGGACGTACACGCACCTCATGCCGAACAGCCAGGACCGAGCGCGGAAGGCCATCGACGCTGCATTCGGCGTACAGGGTGCGGACACGGCGCCGGCGAAGCCGCTGCACTGACCTGAGTGGCCGGCGCGGTCGGAAGCTCTCGCCACGGCCCGTGGTGCCGGGCCCCGAAACAGGCCGTCGGCCGTGCCCCTCCAGAGGAGGAAGAGCACGGCCGACGGCCCACACACGGCCCAGGGGAGCGGTTACCCGCTCTGACCTGGGGCGATATCACACGTCGAAGTACAGCTCGAACTCGTGCGGGTGCGGACGCAGCTGAAGCGGGGCGATCTCGTTGGTGCGCTTGAAGTCGATCCACGTCTCGATCAGGTCGGGCGTGAAGACGTCACCGGCGAGCAGGAACTCGTGGTCGCGCTCCAGGGAGTCGAGGACGGCCGGGAGGGAGGTCGGGACCTGGGCGACGTTCGCGTGCTCCTCGGGAGCCAGCTCGTAGAGGTCCTTGTCGATCGGCTCGGCCGGCTCGATCTTGTTCTTGATGCCGTCCAGGCCCGCGAGCAGCAGGGCCGAGAAGGCGAGGTACGGGTTGCCGGAGGAGTCGGGGGCGCGGAACTCGACGCGCTTGGCCTTCGGGTTCGAGCCGGTGATCGGGATGCGCATCGCGGCGGAGCGGTTGCGCTGCGAGTACACCAGGTTGATCGGGGCCTCGAAGCCCGGCACCAGACGGTGGTACGAGTTCACCGTCGGGTTGGTGAACGCGAGGAGGGAGGGGGCGTGCTTGAGGATGCCGCCGATGTAGTAGCGGGCGGTGTCCGACAGGCCCGCGTAACCGGCCTCGTCGTAGAAGAGCGGGGCGCCGCCCGACCACAGCGACTGGTGCACGTGCATGCCCGAGCCGTTGTCGCCGAAGATCGGCTTCGGCATGAAGGTCGCGGTCTTGCCGTTGCGCCAGGCCACGTTCTTCACGATGTACTTGAAGAGCTGGAGGTCGTCCGCGGCGGCGAGCAGCGTGTTGAACTTGTAGTTGATCTCCGCCTGGCCGGCGGTGCCCACCTCGTGGTGCTGGCGCTCGACCTGGAGGCCGGACTTGGCCAGCTCCAGGGAGATCTCGGCGCGCAGGTCGGCGAAGTGGTCGACCGGCGGGACCGGGAAGTAGCCGCCCTTGTAGCGGACCTTGTACCCACGGTTGTCCTCGAGGGCGCCGGTGTTCCAGGCGCCGGCCTCGGAGTCGATGTGGTAGAAGCTCTCGTTCGCCGACGTGGCGAAACGGACGCTGTCGAAGACGTAGAACTCGGCCTCGGGGCCGAAGTACGCGGTGTCCGCGATCCCGGTCGACGCGAGGTAGGCCTCGGCCTTCTTCGCCACGTTGCGCGGGTCACGGGAGTACTGCTCGCCGGTGATCGGGTCGTGGATGAAGAAGTTGATGTTGAGCGTCTTGTCGCGGCGGAAGGAGTCCACCCGGGCGGTCGACAGGTCCGCGCGCAGCGCCATGTCGGACTCGTGGATCGCCTGGAAACCACGGATCGACGATCCGTCGAAGGCGAGCTCCTCGTCCGGGTCGAACGCCTCGACGGGCAGCGTGAAGTGCTGCATGACGCCCGGCAGGTCGCAGAAACGGACGTCGATGAACTTGACGTCCTCGTCCGCGATGAACTTCTTGGCCTCGTCGGCGTTCTGGAACATCCAGCTCCTCCTACTCCCGGCCGTTCCCGTGCCGGGGTGGTAGTTCGTTCGTGCGGCCAGTGCGGTGGCACACGCTGACCTCGACCCTAGGGACGGGTGGTTTCTCGGGCGTGACCCGTTTGTTTCGCTGAAGTTAACCGGGCTCGTTCCACCGTAGCCCCTGGGCACCCCGCCGGGACCCCGGCGGACGTCCGGGCAGTACCGTTGACGGGTGGACAACAGGCAAGCAGTCGGATCGTGGCTCTCCGGACCCCGCGCGGCCCTGGAAGAGGCGGGCGCGGAGTTCGGGTACCGGGGTGAGCAGCTGGGTCTGCCGGAGCACGGGCCGGGCTCCGTCGCCCGCCCCGGTAGGCGGCTCGGCGCGCTGCTCGTGGACTGGGGGCTGTGCGTCCTGATCGCATACGGCCTGATCACCAAGGGCTACAGTCCGGCCACCAGCAACTGGGCGCTGCTCGTCTTCCTCGTCCTGGGCGTCCTCACCGTCGGCACGGTGGGCTTCACGCCGGGCAAGCGGCTGTTCGGACTGCGGGTGGTCGGGGTCGAGACGGGGCGGGTGCAGCCGCTGCGCGCCCTGGCCCGCACGGTCCTGCTGTGCCTCGCGATCCCGGCGCTGGTGTGGGACAGGGACGGCAGGGGGTTGCACGACCGGCTGGCGAAGACCGTGGAGGTCCGCATGTAGGTGCGGCCGAGGTCCGCATGTGGGTGCGTGGGTGCGGCGCCGTGGGGGCTGGTCGCGCAGTTCCTTCCCCAGCCTTCGGCCGGGGGCACCCCCAGCGCCACTGAAGGGGCGCCGCACAGCCGCTCGTCCGTCGCAGCCGCGGGCAGGCGCGCCGCAGGGTGGCACGGGTGGGCGCGGGCGGCACCCGGCGAGCGCCGGTGAGTGAACCCCCCGCCCGATCCCGACACCGGGCACCCCCGCAGGTCACCGGGTGCGCAGCACCCTCCTCAGGACCTCCCGCAGCTCCGCTTCCGCGTCGCCCCGCGCGGGGCCCTCCGACCGCCACGCCACGAACCCGTCCGGCCGGACCAGCACCGCCCCGTCCGCCGTGGTGCCGTGGGCCCTCGCCCAGTCGGTGCCCGGCGCGTCCGGGACGAGATCGCCGCCGGTGCCGATGCCGTACGCGTCCAGTCGTACCCGCTCCGTCTCCGCGATGCGGCGGGCCGCCCGGTGCCAGGGCGTGTCCGGGCCGCTGAGCAGCACCATGGAGCGCTCGTACAGGTCGAGCGTGGAGATGCGTTCGCCCGCCTGGCGCAGCCACAGGTGCGGGGCGCGGCTGCCCGGCTGCCCGGTCAGGTTCATCCCATCGGGTACGAGCGGCTGCTCCGGGTCGGCCCCGACGACCGCCCCCTTCGGGTACCGGTAGCCGAGGACGACGTTGAGGATGCCACCGCGCCCGTTGGCGCCGATCCCCGGGGCCGGTGCGAAACCGGGGTGGCTGTGCTCCACCGAGCGGGCGGAGGCGCGGGCGCTGGTGGCCAGGGCCACCGGGCGGCGCTCGGCGTCGTACGAGTCCAGGAGCCCGGGGCCGGCCCAGCCGTCCAGGACGGCCGTCAGCTTCCAGGCCAGGTTGTGGGCGTCCTGGATGCCGGTGTTGGAGCCGAACGCGCCGGTCGGGGACATCTCGTGCGCGGAGTCGCCGGCGAGCAGGACCCGCCGGTCCGCGTAGCGTTCCGCGACCCGTTCGGCCGCCCGCCAGGACGCCCGGCCGGTGATCTCGACGTCGAGGTCGGGGACACCGACCGCGCGGCGGATGTGCCGGGTGAGGCGATCCTCGGTGAACTCGTCGAGGGTCTCGCCGCGTTCGGGGTGCCACGGGGCGTGGAAGACCCAGCGTTCCTTGTTGTCGACGGGCAGCAGGGCGCCGTCGGCCTCCGGGTCGGTGAGGTAGCAGCAGATGAAGCGGCGGTCCCCGACGGTGTCGGCGAGCAGCTTGGAGCGGAAGGTGATGCTGACGTTCGCGAACAGGTCGCCGGGTCCCGTCTGGCCGATGCCGAGGCGGCCGCGGACCGGGCTGCGCGGGCCGTCGGCGGCGACCAGGTAGTCGGCGCGGACGGTGTACATCCGGTCGGAGTCACGGTCGTGGACGTAGGCCGTCACTCCTTCGGGGTCCTGTTCGAAGGACTCCAACTCATGGAAGTAGCGCAGTTCGCCGGTGAGTGATTCCGCCGCCCGGCGCAGTACCGGCTCCAGGTCGTTCTGGCTGCACAGGCACCAGCCGGTCGGGCTGAACCTGGCGAGTCCGCCGCCCGGGTCGATCTCCTTGAACAGCCAGTCGCCGGCGTCGCCGACCAGCGTCGGGGCCTGGAGGATGCCGTGGTTGTCCGCGAGGAGCGAGGCCGCCGCCCTGATGTCGGGCTCGATGCCGGCCTTCCGGAACAGCTCCATCGTCCGCACGTTGTTGCCCCGGCCGCGTGGATGGATCGAGGTGCCGGAGTGCCGTTCGACGAGCAGGTGGCGTACGCCTAGACGGCCCAGGAACAGCGACATGGACAGGCCCACGAGGGAGCCGCCCACCACGAGGACGGGGACCTGGTGATCGGTTTTCTGGTGCATCGGGCACTCCAGGGGCGGATGTTGCGCGTCAGGTGCGATGGAACTTCCATGCCCCGTCCGGGCCCCTTCGGGAGGGGTTCGGCGCGCTCAATCACCCACCTGGTTCACGCGAGTCGCGCGCGTCTCAGGACCGGCACAGGATCGAGAAGCGCTGACGCCGCGTCATCGGCGAAGGCGCAGGCCGCTGCCCCAGCGAAGGAGATGTGCGAAGCATGACGACGATCTCGGAACAGGTTTCGGAACAGCTGACCCGCCCGGCGTCGAGACGGGTCTCCCAGTCCGTCTTCGACGGCTCCCGGCTCCGGGTCGTCCTGCTGGTGGACGTCAACGACGGCGCACAGCAGCAGTTCCTGAAGGCCTACGAGCAGCTGTGCAACCAGGTCGCACAGGTTCCCGGACACGTCAGCGACCAGCTCTGCCAGTCCATCGAGAACCCCTCGCAGTGGCTGATCACCAGCGAGTGGGAGAGCGCCCCGCCGTTCCTCGCCTGGGTGAACAGCGAGGAGCACGTGGAGATGGTGAAGCCGCTGCACAACTGCGTCCGCGACACCCGTTCGCTGCGCTTCCACGTGGTCCGCGAGACCGGCGGGCCGGCCGCGGACGCCGTGCGGGTGCTGCAGGCCGACCCGCGGATGGGCGACGGCGTGATCCGCCACGCGCTCACCTTCACGGTCCGGCCGGGCAGCGAGGCCGAGGTCGCGAGGATCCTCGCGGACTACGCCTCGCCCGAGGCCAAGGTCGACGACTCCACCCGGCTGTGCCGCACCTCCCTGTTCATGCACGGCAACCGGGTGGTGCGGGCCATCGAGGTGCGCGGCGACCTGATGGCCGCCCTGCGCCACGTCGCCCGGCAGCCCGAGGTGCGGGCCGTCGAGGAGGCCATCAACCCCTACCTGGAGCAGGAGCGCGACCTCAACGACCAGGAGTCCGCACGGGTCTTCTTCACCCGGGCGGCGCTGCCGGCCGTCCACCACGTCACCGCCGACCAGCCGGCCGAGGGCGAGCGGCACGCGCTGTACTACCCGGCCCGGCCGGGCTGCGGGATGCGTCTCGCGGAGCTGCTCGCGCAGCAGGACGAGGCCACGTCCGAGGACCCGGCGAGCCCGGTGCTGCACAGCACGATCTTCCAGCGCGACGACGTCGTCGTACGACTGGTCGAGCACCGTTCCGGCGCGGCCCCCGACACCACGCCCGCCCCCGCGCTGGCCGCCCTGCTGGACGGCGACGCGGTACGGATGCGGCTGATCACCGACCGCCGCTCGTCGGCCGCCTGACCCCCATCACCGTCGCATCAGACCGCGGCGACACATCCACGGCATCACAGTCACGGAGGAGTACGTGATGAAGCCCATTCCGAAGATCGTGGACCTCAGCGAGGTCGAGCCCAACACCAAGCGCGGTGGCGACCTGCGCGCCATGCTCACCCCCGCCACCTGCGGTTCCACCAGCGGTTTCATGGGTGTGGCCATCGTGCAGCCGGGCGAGCGCATCGCCGAGCACTACCACCCGTACTCCGAGGAGTTCGTGTACGTCGTCTGCGGCGACCTGGAGGTCGACCTGGACGGCGAGCCGCACCCGCTGCGTCCCGAGCAGGGTCTGATGATCCCGATCAACATGAAGCACCGCTTCCGCAACGTCGGCAACGTCGAGGCGAGGATCGTCTTCCACCTCGGTCCGCTGGCCCCGCGCCCGGCCCTGGGCCACGTCGACACCGAGGAGACGGAAGCCGTCGCCGTGGGGCAGGTCCGGTCGTGACCCGGCGCGTGGCGGTTACGGGCATAGGCATCGTGGCTCCGGGGGGTGTGGGCGTACCGGCGTTCTGGGACTTGCTCGCCGCCGGCCGGACCGCGACGCGCGGCATCACCTTCTTCGACCCCTCCGGCCTCAGATCGCGGATCGCCGCCGAGTGCGACTTCGACCCAGCGGCGCACGGCCTGGACGCCGAGGACGTCGAGCGGGCGGACCGGTACATACAGTTCGCCCTGGTAGCCGGTGACGAGGCGGTCCGGGACTCCGGTCTCGACCTGGGCCGGGAGGACCCCTGGCGGATCGGGGTCTCCCTGGGTACGGCCGTCGGCGGCACCACCCGTCTGGAGCACGACTACGTCCTGGTGAGCGAGGCGGGCCGGCACTGGGACGTGGACCACCGGCAGGCCCAGCCCCAGCTGCACCGGGCGTTCTCCCCGAGCACCCTGGCCTCCGCCGTGGCGGAACGTTTCGGCGCCCAGGGTCCGGTGCAGACCGTCTCCACCGGCTGCACCTCGGGCCTGGACGCCGTCGGCTACGCCTTCCACACCGTCCAGGAAGGCCGCGCCGACATCTGCATCGCCGGTGCCTCGGACTCCCCGATCTCCCCGATCACCATGGCCTGCTTCGACGCGATCAAGGCCACCTCCCCGAACAACGACGACCCCGAGCACGCCTCCCGGCCCTTCGACAACCGCCGCGACGGGTTCGTCATGGGGGAGGGCGGCGCGGTGCTCGTCCTGGAGGAGGAGGAGCACGCCAAGGCCCGCGGCGCGCACATCTACTGCCGGCTCGACGGCTACGCCACCTTCGGCAACGCCTACCACATGACCGGTCTCACCAGCGAGGGCCTGGAGATGGCCCGCGCCATCGAGACCGCCCTCGACCACGCCCGCCTCGACCCCACCGCCATCGACTACGTCAACGCGCACGGCTCCGGCACCCGGCAGAACGACCGCCACGAGACCGCCGCCGTGAAGAAGGCGCTCGGACAGCACGCGTACAGCACGCCCATGAGCTCCATCAAATCCATGGTGGGCCACTCGCTCGGCGCCATCGGCGCGATCGAGGTCGTCGCCTGTGTGCTCGCCCTGGCCCACCAGGTCGTCCCGCCCACCGCGAACTACGAGACCCCCGATCCCGAGTGCGACCTCGACTACGTGCCGCGGGTCGCCCGCGAACGCCGCCTGGGCGGCGTCCTGTCCGTGGGCAGCGGGTTCGGCGGCTTCCAGTCCGCGGTGATCCTGACCCGGCCGAGAGGAAGGACACCATGAGCGGATCACGTCCTCGGCGGGCGGCGGTCACCGGCATCGGTGTCGTCGCGCCCAACGGAACCAGCACCGACGCCTTCTGGAAATCCGTCCAGGAGGGACGCACCGTCCTCGACAAGGTGACCCGCGACGGCTGCGAGCACCTGCCCATGAAGGTCGCCGGAGAGGTCCGCGACTTCGACCCGGCGGCCGCCGTCGAGGAACGCCTCATCGTCCAGACCGACCGCTTCACCCACTTCGCGATGGCCGCGGCCGACCTCGCCCTGGAGGACGCCCGCCTGGGCCGCGCCGACACCGAGGGCACGCCCTTCGACGTCGGCGTGGTCACCGCGGCCGGCTCCGGCGGCGGCGAGTTCGGCCAGCGCGAGCTCCAGCAGCTGTGGGGCAAGGGCAGCCGGTTCGTCGGCCCCTACCAGTCCATCGCCTGGTTCTACGCCGCCAGCACCGGCCAGATCTCCATCCGGCGCGGCTTCAAGGGACCCTGCTCGGTGGTCGCCGCCGACGAGGCCGGCGGCCTCGACGCCCTGGCGCACGCCGCGCGCGCGGTGCGGCGCGGTACGGACGTCATCGTGGCCGGTTCCACCGAGGCGCCGATAGCTCCGTACTCGGTGGTCTGCCAGCTCGGCTACGAGGAGCTCAGCCGGGAGACCGACCCGGCCCGCGCCTACCGCCCGTTCACCGAACAGGCCTGCGGGTTCGTGCCGGCCGAGGGCGGCGCCATGCTCGTCATCGAGGACACCGGCTCGGCCCGCCGGCGCGGACTGCCGGTGCGGGCCACCCTCGACGGACACGCGTCGACCTTCACCGGCGCCTCCCGCTGGGCCGAGTCCAGGGAGGGGCTCGCCCAGGCGATCCGCGGCGCCCTCGCCGAGGCCGGCTGCGCACCCGAGGAGGTCGACGTGGTCTTCGCCGACGCCCTCGGCGTACCGGCGGCCGACCGGGCGGAGGCGCTGGCCATCACCGACGCCCTCGGCGCGCACGGCACCCGCGTGCCGGTCACCGCGCCGAAGACCGGGATCGGCCGCGGCTACTGCGCGGCCCCCGTCCTCGACACCGCCGCCGCGGTGCTCGCCATGGAACACGGGCTGATCCCGCCGACCCCGGGCGTCGTCGACGTCTGCCACGACCTCGACCTCGTGACCGGCAGCGCCCGCGCCGCGGCCCCCCGCACGGCGCTGGTCCTCAGCCGGGGACTCATGGGGTCGAACTCGGCACTCGTGCTGCGCCACGGCGCATCCGGGTGACGTGCACAACAGCTGCTGACCGGCAGCGCAGAAGGAGGAGTTCCCTATGAGCATCACCGTGGACGAACTGTCCGAACTCATGAAGAAGGCCGCCGGCGTCACCGTCTCCCCGGCCGACCTGCGGGACCGCGCCGACACCGGCTTCGACGCCTTCGGAGTCGACTCGCTCGGCCTGCTCGGCATCGTCGGCGAACTGGAGAACCGGCACGGCGTGCCCATGCCGGTGGACGCCGAGCGGTGCAAGACGCCCCGCCAGTTCCTCGACCTCGTCAACAGCGCCATGCCCGCGGGAGCCTGACATGACCGGACACACCCAGAACGAGATCACCATCGCCGCCCCCGTCGACCTGGTCTGGGACATGACCAACGACGTGGCCAACTGGCCGCAGCTGTTCAGCGAGTACGCCAGCGCCGAGATCCTGGCGGAGGAGGGGAACAAGGTCACCTTCCGGCTGACCATGCACCCCGACGACAACGGCAAGGTCTGGAGCTGGGTCTCCGAGCGCGAGACCGACCGCCCGAACCTCACCGTCCGGGCCCGCCGCGTCGAGACCGGCCCCTTCGCCCACATGGACATCCACTGGCGGTACGAGGAGGTACCGGCCGGCACCCGGATGGTGTGGACGCAGGACTTCGCGATGAAGCCGGAGGCCCCCGTCGACGACGAGTGGATGACCGACAACATCAACAAGAACTCAAAGGTCCAGATGGCCCTGATCCGGGACAAGATCGAGAAGGCGGCCAGTGGCCGGCGCCCCGACCCGGCTCTCGCCGACTGAGCCGGCCGGACGACAGGAACGGAGAGACACGTGCACCAGGCCCTGATCGTCGCCCGCATGGCCCCGGGCTCCGCACCCGACATCGCGAAGGTGTTCGCGGAGTCCGACCGGGGAGAGCTGCCGCACCTCGTCGGGGTGGTCCGGCGCAGCCTCTTCCAGTTCGGCGATGTGTACATGCACCTCGTCGAATCCGAGCGCGAGCCGGGACCGGCCATCGCCAAGGTCACCTCGCACCCCGAGTTCAGGGACATCAGCGACCGTCTCACGGCGTACGTCAGCGCGTACGACCCGGAGACCTGGCGCTCCCCGAAGGACGCGATGGCGCAGCGCTTCTACCTCTGGGAGCGCGACGGCGCCCGCTGAACCGCCGTCCAGCCAACGGTGCCGGGCCCACGTCGGACGCGGGCCCGGCACCGGCGTGTCCGGAGCCGCTCAGGAGGCGGGCACCACGCAGTCGAAGGCGTGCAGGTAGGGGTTGACGGGACTGATGTCCTGGACGGCCAGCCCCGCGTCGGTCAGCCGCCGCACCATGCTGTCGGTGGTGTGCTTGGCCCCGCCGACGTTCAGGAGCAGCAACAGGTCCATCGCGGTGCTGAACCGCATCGACGGGGTGTCGTCGACCAGGTTCTCGATGACCACGACCCGCGCCCCCGGACCGCCGGCCGCGGTGACGTTGGCGAGCAGCCGGGCGGTGGACTCGTCGTCCCACTCCAGGATGTTCTTGATGACGTAGACGTCCGCGTCGACCGGCACGGCCTCGCGGATGTCGCCCGGCACGATGCTCGCCCGGTCCGCGAGGTCACCGCCCTCGCGCAGCCTGGGCAGCGCCTTGTCGACCACCTTCGGCAGATCCAGCAGGTAGCCCCTCATCGCCGGGTACTTGTCCAGCAGACAGGCCACCACGTGCCCCTGCCCGCCGCCGAGGTCGGCGACCGACCGGCTGCCGGACAGGTCGAGCAGGGCGGCGACCTCACGGGCCGACTGCTCGCTGGAGGTGGTCATCGCCCGGTTGAAGACGTCCGCCGATTCCGGCGCGTCCTCGTTCAGGTAGACGAAGAACTCCTTGCCGTAGAGGTCCTCGACGACGTTGCGGCCGCTCTTCACGGCCTCGTCCAGCCTCGGCCAGGCGTCCCAGGTCCACGGCTCGGTGCACCACAGGGCGATGTACCGCAGGCTGTGCGGGTCGTCCTCGCGCAGCAGCCGGGAGGTCTCGGTGTGCGCGAACGTGCCGTCCGGACGCTCGGCGAAGACGCCGTAGCAGGACAGCGCGCGCAGCAGCCGCCGCAGCGGCTTGGGGTCGGTGCGCACCGCGGACGCCAGGCTCTCCACGGTCATGGGGGCGTCCCCGAGCGCGTCGGCGACCCGCAGTCGGGCGGCCGCGCGGACGGCGGCGGCACACGCCGCCCCGAACACGAGCTCGCGCAGCCGCATCGACGGCGGCGGAGCGCCCTCCTGCGACGGCGCCCCGGACTCCTTCGCGGGCGCCGAGAGGTCGCGTGCTGGTGCGGTCATGTGCCGCCTTCCTTCCTTGTGGGGGTGTCGTACGTCCGACCGGTCAGCACAGACCCGCGGGCTTGGACTTCTTGCACGAGTTGCCCTTGAAGGCGTTGCCGTGCTTGGCGGCCTCCTGGTTGACCAGGTCGGCCGGGGCGTTGCCCGACAGGCTGTTGTCGGTGACGCTGTTCTTGTCGCTGGTGGCGCCCACGAAGCTCTTGAAGATCACGACGCCGCCCGACAGCGGGGACTTGCCGGAGTTGCCGGTCACGAGGTTCCTGGTGACCAGGGTGTTCTCGGTGCCGGTCAGCACGATGCCGGAGCCCTGGAGGAAGGACAGCCGCGTGGTCTTCGGGCAGTACTTGTTGTTCTTGACGACCTGGTTCCCGGTGACCGTGATCTTGCCGGCCTTCGGCTTGTTCTCGTCACCGACGACGAACACGCCCGCGCAGTTCCCGGTGACCGAGTTGTCCGTGACGGTGAGGTTGCGCAGCCGGCGCACGGTGACGCCGATCCGGTTGCCCTCCAGCAGGTTGTGCTCGACGACGGTGCCCGCGGTGTCGGTGGCGCCCTTCTCCGCCGTGACGGAGTTGGCGAGGAACAGGCCCGCGTCGCCGTTGTTCCGGGCGACGTTGTCGCGGTAGGTGCTGTGCACCGCGCGCTCCTCGGCGATGCCCCACTGACCGTTCTTCACGGCGGCCACGCCGTGCACGTTCAGGTTGGCCGTGCCGACGGCCATGACACCGGTCCGGGAGAACCCGGTGACGGTCATCCTGGCGATGGTCACGTCCTCGACGGGCTTGCTCTTGGTGCCGACCACGCAGATGCCGTTGCCCATCTCCGCACAGGACTTCTGGGCGGCGGCCTTCTTCTTGCCGTGCTTGCCGTGCTTGGCGGGCTTGGCGGCCTTGGCGGGCTTGGGCGCCTTGGCCTTCTTGGCGGGCTCCAGCACGGTCGCCGGGCCCATGCCCCGCAGGGTCAGACCGGGCGTGGTCACCTTGACGCTCTCGCGGTAGGTGCCGGCCATGACGAGAACCGTGTCACCGGGCTGGGCGGCGTCGACCGCCTTCTGGATCGACTCACCGGGACGCACCCAGTGCACGTGGTGGGCGGCGGACGCCGGAGCGGCGCCGAGGAGGGCACCGCAGAGGACGGTGCCGCACGCGAGGTATGTGATATGGCGTTTTGTCACATTCGGAAGGGTAAGAGCGGATGACCCGATAAACGCCGCGATGCTCCGTTCGGCGGCGTGTCATCGGGAACGCCTAGCGCATGCCGAACGCGCGCCGGGCGTGCGTGACCAGTTCGCGGACCGCCGGGTTGTGCGCGTTCTTCCAGATCAGGGCCAGCAGCGCCGGTGTCTCCACGTCGTCGATCGTGCGGGCGGCGAGCCGGTCCCGGTGGCCCGCGGCCATCGAGTCGCTGAGGACGGCCACGCCGAGGCCGCGGGCGGCGAGGTCGGCGATGGCGTTCGCGGCGCCGGCCTGCAACGTGATCGAGGGCCGCAGGCCCTGTGCGGCGCAGGCCTCGTCGAACACCGTGCGCAGGCCGGTGCCGGCCGGCATGCACACGAGCGGATGGTCCATCAGGTCGCGCAGCACGACCCGTCGCCGCCGCGCCAGCGGGTGGCCGGCCGGAACCGCCGCCACGAGCCGTTCGCTGACGACGGTCAGCGCGTCCAGCCCGGCGGGCGTGACGGCCGCGGCCCCGACGAGTGCCAGGTCGAGGGCGCCGCTGCGCACGCCGTCGGCGAGCCGGTCCGAGCCGTCCTCCCGCAGCAGGATCTCGACGCCGGGATGCGCTTCGTGGAACGCGGCGAGGGTGTCGAACAGCGGGGTGAGCGTGCAGCCGGCGACCATCCCGACGGTGACGCCGCCCCGGACCAGGCCGGTCACCTCGTCCACGGCCCGGCCGACCGCTCCGGCCGCGGCGAGCGTGGCACGGGCGTGTTCGAGCGCTGCCTTCCCGGCGACGGTGAGGGTGACGGTGCGGGCGGACCGGTCGAACAGCTCCGCGCCGAGTTCGCGTTCCAGCCGGCGGATCTGCGCGCTGACGCCGGACTGGCTGATGTGCACACGCTCGGCGGCCCGGGTGAAGTTGCGCTCCTCGGCCACGGCGACGAGGTATTCGAGCTGCCTCAGATCCATGACCCACGATTCTAGTTCGTATGAGAACCATCTGTTGGACTTCTGATGGGCCCGCGGCCAGGCTGGGAACCGCCGGAATTCGACATCAGGAGGCAGGGCATGCCGGAGTACGAGAAGGCCATGCGGCCCGAGGACATCACGCGTCTGTTCGTCGAGCGGTCCAACGCCGGGGACGCGGACGGGGTCGCCGCGCTCTACGAGGAGGACGCCGTGCTGGCCTACCCGCCCGGTGAGCTGACGGTGGGGCGGCAGGCGATCCGGGACCTGTGGGCGAAGGTGCTGGCCGGCGGCCCCCGCTTCGAGCCGGAGCAGCCGCTGCCGACGTTGGTCAGCGGCGACATCGCGCTCACGTCGACCCCGCCGAAGGACGGGACCGGCGCTCGGGCGCAGGTCGTCAGGCGCCAGAGCGACGGCAGTTGGCTGCGGCTGCTCGACCAGCCCGAGTTCGCGCCCGTCCGATCCGCCTCGGCGGGCTGAGGCCGTACGGCGGAAGGGGCCGCCCGGAGTGATCCGGGCGGCCCCTTCCGTGTGCGTACGTCGCGGGTCAGCGGGTTCTGCCGCCGCCGCCCTTCGGCATCCGCATGCCCTTGGGCATGGGTCCCTTCGGGAGCGGCATGTTGGACATCAGGTCGCCCATCGCCCGCAGCCGGTCGTTGGTGGTCGTCACCTGGGGGCCGGTCAGCACCCGCGGGAACTTCAGCATCGTCGTCCGCAGCTTCTTCAGCGGGACCTGGCCCTCACCCGTGCCGACGATCACGTCGTGCACCGGCACGTCGGCGACGATGCGTGCCATCTTCTTCTTCTCGGCGGCCAGCAGGGTCTTCACCCGGTTCGGGTTGCCCTCGGCGACCAGGACGATGCCGGCCTTTCCGACGGCCCGGTGCACGACGTCCTGGCTGCGGTTCATCGCGACGGCCGGCGTGGTGGTCCAGCCCCGCCCGATGTTGTCCAGAACGGCGGCCGCGGCGCCCGGCTGGCCCTCCATCTGGCCGAAGGCCGCCCGCTCGGCCCGGCGGCCGAACACGATCGCCGTCGCGAGGAAGCCGAGCAACAGGCCCAGGATGCCCAGGTAGACAGGGTGGCCGATCAAGAAGCCGATCACGAGGAAGACCGCGAGCGTGCCGAGACCGACACCCGCGAGCACAAGACCGATCGTCTTGTCGGCCTTGCGGGTCATCTTGTACGTAAGGGCGATCTGCTTCAGTCGCCCGGCATTCGCAGCATCCGCTGCGGGTTCCTTCCTCGCCATGTCCCGAAGTCTACGTGGCTCTGGGAGCGGCTACGACGGCAGTGTCCCGGGAAGGCCCGCGGGACGGGGGTCAGGAGCGGCCGGCGGCCTGCTCCAGGAAGAGCTGCGCCTCGACCCGGTCCTTGGCGCGACGGCGGTCCTCGAGCACGGAGGTCCACGCGTTGCGGCGGGCGGTGCGCTGGCCGCTGCTCAGCAGCAGCGACTCGACGGCGCGCAGCGCGTCGGTGAAGGACGGGATGGCGTTGGCGCGGACGGGCGCGGCCTGCATGGTGGAGGTCCCCCTCGAAGTGGGTGAACGTGCTGTGATACCAGCGTCACTGTTCGGTGTTACCAGGGCGTGACCGACCGGTCAAACACCCATGAAGCCTTGATGCGCGCCCCCGGAACGCCGACGCGGCCCCGGCGTACGCCCTCATCAGCGAGGACGGCCAGGACCGCGTCCATTCGGTCATTACTGACCAGTAGCTCCTTGTGCGTGAATTCACACGACCCGGATGGCGGACAGGGTCAGACCGCCTGCGCGGCGACGAACGCGCCGCGCTTCTCGATCGCCATCTGGTAGAGGCGCCCGGCCCGGTAGGAGGAGCGGACCAGCGGCCCGGACATCACGCCGGAGAAGCCGATCTGCTCGGCCTCCTCCTTCAGCTCCACGAACTCCTGCGGCTTCACCCAGCGCTCCACGGGGTGGTGCCGGACGCTCGGGCGCAGGTACTGGGTGATGGTGACCAGTTCGCAGCCCGCCTCGTGCAGCTGGCGCAGCGCGTCGCTGACCTCCTCGCGGGTCTCGCCCATGCCGAGGATGAGGTTGGACTTGGTGACCAGGCCGACGTCGCGGGCCTCGGTGATGACCTTCAGCGACCGCTCGTAGCGGAAGCCGGGGCGGATTCGCTTGAAGATCCGGGGCACCGTCTCGACGTTGTGCGCGAAGACCTCGGGGCGGGAGGAGAAGACCTCGGCCAGCTGCTCCGGCACCGCGTTGAAATCGGGGGCCAGCAGCTCGACCTTGGTACGGCCGCCCTCGCGCTGCGCCGTCTGCGCGTGGATCTGCCGGACCGTCTCCGCGTACAGCCAGGCCCCGCCGTCCGCCAGGTCGTCGCGGGCGACGCCGGTGATGGTGGCGTAGTTCAGGTCCATGGTGACCACGGACTCGCCCACGCGACGCGGCTCGTCCCGGTCCAGCGCCTCGGGCTTGCCGGTGTCGATCTGGCAGAAGTCGCAACGCCGGGTGCACTGGTCGCCGCCGATGAGGAAGGTCGCCTCGCGGTCCTCCCAGCACTCGTAGATGTTCGGGCAGCCGGCTTCCTGGCAGACCGTGTGCAGGCCCTCGCTCTTCACGAGGTTCTGCATCTTCGTGTACTCGGGGCCCATTTTCGCCCGGGTCTTGATCCACTCGGGCTTGCGCTCGATGGGGGTCTGGCTGTTGCGGACCTCCAGGCGCAGCATCTTGCGTCCGTCGGGTGCGACTGCGGACACGACCGGCTCCCTAGCGTTGATTCTTCGGCGTGCTCCAGCGTACGCCCGTGGATTCGAATGCCTGGCGGCCGGAGTCAGGCCGCCGGTGTCTTCTCGATCACCCTCGGCGCGAGTTCCGCGTTCTCCAGGACGTCCTTGAGGTGCCGCTCCACCACGGGCAGCACCTCCTCGATCGTCACGTCCCGGCCCAGTTCGCCCGCAAGGGAGGCGACGCCGGCGTCCCGGATGCCGCACGGGATGATCCGGTCGAACCACTTGTTGTCCGGGTTCACGTTCAGTGCGAAGCCGTGCATCGTGACGCCCTTGGCGACCCGGATGCCGATCGCCGCGATCTTCCGGTCCTCGCGGCGCTGGCCCGCGTTCGAAGGCGCGTACTCCGGACCGTTCAGGCGCGGGTCGAACTCCTCGTCGTGCAGCCGCGGGTCGAAGTCCAGGGAGAGCCCCCCGAACGCCGGCCGCCGCTCCACCGGGTCCCCGAGCACCCACACCCCGCTGCGCCCCTCCACCCGGGTGGTCTCCAGGCCGAACTCGGCGCAGACCCGGATCAGCGCCTCCTCCAGCCGCCGGACGTGGGCGACCACGTCCACCGGGCGCGGCAGCTTCTGGATCGGGTAGCCCACCAGCTGGCCGGGGCCGTGCCAGGTGATCTTGCCGCCGCGGTCCACGTCGACGACCGGGGTGCCGTCGAGGGGTCGCTCGTTCTCCGCGGTGCGGCGGCCGGCCGTGTACACCGGGGGGTGTTCGAGCAGCAGCACCGTGTCGGGAGTCTCGTCGGCGAACCGTGCCGCGTGCACCCGGCGCTGCTCGTCCCACGCCTCCTGGTACTCGACGGCGTCCGCGCCGAACCCCATTCGGACGAACCGCAACTCACTCACGGCAAGCGCCTCCCTTGGCGACGGGTGTGTCAGGCACATAACGCGCCCAAGCCACTGTACGTCCGCCGGTCGCGCGTCAGCCCTGGGGTCAATCCTCACACGATCGGATGAATGAATGTCGAAGTGTGCGATCAGGTGCTCACTCTCCGCTACATTCGCGCCGTCCAAGAGCGCCAAAAGGGCTGCTCACCGGCAATCCGGGCACAAGCCACCGAGCTGAGCCAGAAGGCAGGAGACCGCACTCCAGATGACGGACCGACCCGCGCAGCGCACCCCCAACCGCCAGCTCGCCGCGCTCATCGCAGAAGCGGGGTTCTCCAATGCCGGTCTGGCCCGTCGCGTCGACCAGCTCGGCCTCGAACACGGGCTGGATCTCAGATACGACAAGACATCGGTCACCCGCTGGCTGCGCGGCCAGCAGCCCCGCGGCACCACCCCGGCCCTGATCGCCGAGGTCTTCACCCGGCGCCTCGGCCGCCGGCTCACCGCCCAGGACCTGGGCCTCGACGCCTGCGCCCCGGTGTACGCCGGACTGGAGTTCGCGGCCACCCCCGAGGAGGCCGTCGACATCGTCAGCGGGCTGTGGCGCAAGGACTCCGGCAGCCACGCCGAACTCCGCAAGATCGCGTTCACCCCGGCCGGGCTCGTGGTCCCCAGCCGGGACTGGCTGATCGGCCGGGCCGACGACCGGGTGGCCCGCGGTGAGCCGGCCCCGGCGGCGGCCCGGGTGCCCGCGCAGACCCGCCCCGTGGCGCCCAAGCAGCTGCCGGTCCTGCCGGTACGGCCACGCGGGGGGACCGAGCGCGGACCCGGCCAGAAGGTCACCTCCGGCGACATCGCCGCGCTCCGCTCGGTCGGCGAACTGTTCCGCACGCTCGACGACGCGTACGGCGGCGGCCACGCCCGGCAGGCGCTGGTGCGCTATCTGGAGCACGAGTGCGAGCCGATGCTGCGCGGCACGTACGGCGAACAGACCGGCCGCAGGCTGTTCGGCGCGGCGGCCGACCTGACCCGGCTCGCCGGGTGGACGTCGTACGACATCGCGGCGCACGGTCTCGCCCAGCGCTACTTCGTCCAGTCGCTGCGGCTCGCCCAGGCGGCGGGGGACCGGGCGTACGGCTCCTACGTCCTCGTCACCATGAGCCGCCAGGCGGTCTACCTGGGACACGGCAGGGAGGCGGTGCAGCTGGCCCGCGTCGCCCAGCAGGGGGTCGGCACGAACGCCCCGCCCGTGGTCCAGGCCCTGCTGCACGCGGCGGAGGCCCGGGCGCACGGGGTGCTCGGCGAAGTACGGGCGTGCACCGGCGCACTGGTTCGCGCGGAACGCGCCCTGGAGGCGGCCCGGCCCGGCGACGACGTGCCCCACTGGGCGCGCTTCTTCGACGAGGCCCAGCTCGCCGACGAGTTCGGGCACTGCCACCGGGACCTCCAGCAGTTCCGCGCGGCCGCGCAGCACGCGGAGCGCTCGCTGCAGCTCCGCGCGCCCTCCTACGCGCGCAGCCGCCTGTTCTGCCGGGTCGTCCTCGCCACCGCCCGCCTGGGGCTCGGTGAACTCGACCAGGCCTGCGCGCTCGGGGCGGAGGCGGCGGGGGCGGCGGCGGAGATGCGGTCGGTGCGGGCGACGGAGTACGTCAGGGACTTCGAACGCCGGCTGGAGCCCTACAAGGACGCGGCGCCGGTGAAGGGGTACCGGGAGAAGGTGGCGGCATTGAACTGACGTGGCCGTGCTGGGTTGACGTGGCCGTGCTGGGGTGACGCGGCCGTGCTGGGGTGACGTGGCCGTGGTTGACGTGGCCGTGCTGGGTTGACGTGGCGGCGTTGGACTGACGTGCTGCTCGTCTCTCCGGCGCTCACTTTCCCCGCCGCAGCGGTGATCAGCCACGACGGCGTTGTTCGGCGGTGCCGGGCCGAGCCTCGCCACTCGCCGTTGTGTGGGGTGGTTGTCGGCTCGGTGCCGCCGCGTCGTGGCTGGTCGCGCAGTTCCTCCCCCAGCCTTCGGCCGGGGGTACCCCCAGCGCCCCTGAAGGGGCGCTATGCGGCCCGGCGTTGCATGGTTTCCGCGCTGTGCATGGAGCCCGATGCGCCCAGGTCCGCCAGGATCGCCGCCGTCGCCCGGTGGGCCGAGTGGAGGGCTCCCTGGACCGTGCTGGTGTCGCGGTGGTCGCCGCAGGCGTAGAGACCGGCCATGAGGCGGACCGGGCGGCGCAGGTCGTGCGGCGGACGCATGGCGGGGAGCGCCTCGGGGGTGTGATGGACCGCGAGGGTCTCCCAGCGGCGCGTCGACGTGCCGTACAGCCGCGCCAGGTGCATGCGGACCGCCGTGTCGACGTCGGCGGGCGGGGTGCCGAGGACCGTGGAGGAGATCAGGGCGCGGCCCTGGGGTGCCCGGCTCGGATCGACGTTGCTGACGACGGAGGTGTGCGAGACCGGGCCGCTCCGGTCGGCGTCGAGGAGGAGCGACGCCCCGGTGGTCAGGCTCGCCGGTTCGTCGGTCGTGTGGTGGACCACCGTCACCTCGTGGAAGTCCGGCACCCGCAGGCCCGGCAGCAGCTCGGCGGCCGCGCGCGCGTCGGTCGCCAGCAGCACCGCCCGGCAGCGCACCTCCCCGTGCTCCGCCGTCCGCACGGAGGTCGTCGAGACCGAGGTGACCCGGACCCCGGTGTGCACGGTGCCCGGCGGAAGGGCCCGGGCGAGCAGGTCCGGGAGGACGTCCGCGCCGCCCTCCGGCATGCACAGCCGCCCGCTCGCGAAGGAGCGCAGTGCGAGGTCCGCGCAGCGGCTGGACGTCGTCAGCTCGGGATCGCACAGCAGGGCCGCCAGCAGCGGACGCAGGAAGCCGTCGATCGTGCGGGCGGACACCCCGCGCTCCGTGAGGGCGCGCGCGGCGGTGAGCTCGGGCCGGGCGAGGATCCGCTCCACCGGTGTCCCGGCGAGCCGGCCCAGGGCCGCGCCGAGCCGTGCCTGGTCGACCGGACCGCCCATGGGGGCGTGGGCCCGCACCGGCGACACGGCCGAGCCGCCCCTGGGGGCGCTTGCCAGGGCGCGCACCGCGTGCAGTGCGCCCCTCGCGCTGCCCCCGCCCGCCGGAGCGCCCGCCCGGTGCCTGCGCCCGTCACGATGCAGCAGCACGCCGGGCGCGAACCGGCGCAGAACCAGCGCGTCCAGTCCCGGGGTGAGCCGTAGTTCCGGGTAGGACGTGGACAGGAGCTGGCCGATCCGGTCGAGCCGGAAGCCGTCGACCTTCTCGGTCGACATCCGCCCGCCGACGTAAGGGGCGGCCTCCAGGACCGCGGTCGTCACTCCTGCGCTGTTCAGCCGATGAGCCGCGGAGAGTCCGGCGACACCGGCCCCCACGACGACGACGTCCGCCTGGTACGCGGGCTCATGCACGAGGCCCCTCCTCGATTGCGCGTCCGGTGGAGACGTGATGCCCCCAACCCGCTCCGGGGATACCCGAGTTCGGGTCGAGGTTAGGGCGCTGACCGGTCAAGGACAGTCGCGCATGAACAGGGCACGGTCGCACGGCGGTCGCATACGGTCACAGGGGCCGTCACGCCGCGCGGATCGCGTCCTCGATGCCCGGGAACGCGAACGTGAACCCCGACTCCAGCAGCCGCTTCGGCACCACCCGTTGGCTTCCGAGCACGTCCCCGGCCAGCTCACCGAGGGCGGCCCGCAGGGCCGCCGCGGGCACCGGGAAGAGGGCCGGGCGGTTCAGCACCCGGGCCATCGCCGCGGTGATCTCACGGTTCGTCAGGGGGTGGGGCGCGGTGAGGTTGAACGGCCCGGAAAGCCCCTCGGTCTCCATCAGGAAGCGGATCGCGGCCACCTCGTCGTGCAACGCGATGTACGACCAGTATTGGCGCCCGTCGCCCAGCCGGCCACCCAGGCCCGCCCTGAACAGCGGGAACAACCGCCCCCACGCCCCGCCGCCCCGGGCCACCACCAGGCCGGTACGGGTGAACACGGTCCGCACCCCCGCCTGCCGCGCCGGGTCCGCCGCCGCCTCCCACTCCACGCACAGCGACGGCAGGAAACCGTCCCCGGGCGGAGCGTCCTCGGTCACGGCCCGGTCGCCGGTGTCGCCGTAGATGCCCACCGCGCTGCCGCTGACGAACACCCGCGGCGGCTCCGCCAGCTCGGCCACCGCCCGCGCGAGCGCCGCCGTGCCGAGCACCCGGCTGTCCCGGATCTCCCGCTTGTAGGCGGCCGTCCAGCGCCGGTCGCCGATCCCGGCCCCGGCGAGGTTCACCACCGCGGCGCAGCCGGCCAGCCCGGCCGTGTCCACGTACTGCCCGCCGGGGTCCCAGCAGACCTCGTCGGGGCCGTGCGCGGCCCGCCGCACGAGCCGGACCACCTCGTGCCCGTCCGCCCGCAGGGACCGCACCAGGGCGCTGCCGATGAGACCGGACGCACCGGCCACCGCGATTCGAGAGCGTTCCATGGCACCCAGCATGCCTGTACGGGGACCGGAAAACGCGTGGGGCACCGGTACCGGCCGACTTAGGGTGACCGCATGCCAGAGCCGTTCATACGCACCGCCCTGCCCGACGACGACGAGGAGCTCTCCGCCCTCGACCGCGCCACCTGGTCGTACCGGCACGCCGTACTGCCCCGGCCGGAGCCGCCGTACGAGCCCTTCTTCGGTCCGCGGCACGCACCGGAGGACACCCTGGTCGCCGAAGTCGACCGGCGGATCGTCGGCTACATCCGCCTCGGCCTCGCGTACCGGCTCGCCGCCAACGCGCACGTCCGGCAGATCCAGGGCCTCGCGGTCGCCGAGGACGCCCGCGGCCGGGGCGTCGCCCGGGCGCTGCTGCGGGCCGCCATGGACGAGGCCCGCCGCCGCGGTGCCCGCCGGATCAGGCTCGGCGTCCTCGGACACAACACCCCCGCGCGCCGGCTCTACGCCTCCGAGGGTTTCGCCGTCGAGGGCGTGCTGCCGGGGGAGTTCCTCCTGGACGGCGAGTACGTCGACGACGTGATCATGGGCCGGTCGCTGTGACGGTCAGGGCGTGATCAGCTCGCCGGTGTCCACCGCCGAGGTGGCCCGCGCCCCGCGCGCGGCGTCCGCGGCCACCTCGTCGGCCGTCAGCACGTACCCCGTCTCGCTGTCCGACGTGGAACGGGCGAACACCACGCCGTACACCTTCCCGCCGGTGGTCAGCAGCGGGCCGCCGGAGTTGCCGGGGCGGACCGTGGAGCGGATCGAGTAGATCTCCCGGGTCACCGTGGCGTCGTTGTAGATGTTCTGCCCGGTGGCCTGCACCCTGTTCGCCACCGTGGCCGCCTGGAGGTTCAGGTCGCCGTCCTGCGGATAGCCTGCGACCACCGCCGACCTCCCGCGCGACGCCGAGGTGTCGAACCTCAGGACCGGCGCCCGCAGCTGCGGCACGTACAGCACCGCCACGTCCCGGTCCGGGTCGAAGAGCACGACCTGCGCGTCGTACGACGCCCCGACCCCGCCGATCCGCACGCTCGGGTTGTCGATGCCGGCCACCACGTGCGCGTTGGTCATCACGTGTTCCGGCGCGAACACGAAGCCGCTGCCCTCGCGGCCCTGGGTGCCGGAGGAACCCTCGATCTTGACCGTGCTGCGCTTCGCCGCGT
The DNA here is from genome assembly GCF_040703965.1 of Streptomyces sp. NPDC006655. Classification (NCBI taxonomy): domain Bacteria; kingdom Bacillati; phylum Actinomycetota; class Actinomycetes; order Kitasatosporales; family Streptomycetaceae; genus Streptomyces; species Streptomyces sp. NPDC006655. The sequence goes on from NZ_JBEYJU010000038.1 coordinate 40,325, forward strand.
CCGTGGCCGCCGCCGTCACGTTGTCCCCGGAGGGCTTGGCGACCTGAGCCGTCGACTCGTTCTCGAACGGGTTGAAGACCTGCGGGAAACCCGCCTCGGTGAGCGCCGAGGTGGCCCGCGAGAACCAGGCCGGCGTGGTGTCCGGCATGGTGTGCTGCACCGCGCCGAGCAGCCGGGAGTCCCGGATCGCCGTCGTCACCGCGGGCGACGAGGACGCGCCCAGGACGCTCGCCGCCACCCACGCCACGATCAGCACCGCCACCGAGTTGGCGACCGCCCCGCCCAGCCCGTCCGCCACCCGCAGCGGACCCTGGTCCAGCTCCCGGCGCAGCCGCAGCGCCAGCCGTCCCGCCAGCTCGTGCCCCACCACCGCGGGCACCAGCACCGTGAGCACCGCGACCACCGTCGCCGTCGCCGTCCCGCGGGTGACCAGTTCCATCACCCACGGCAGCACCCACACGCCGACCACCGCGCCGCCCACGAACCCGGCCAGCGACACACAGCCGGCCACCAGCCCGCGCCGGTAGCCGGCCGCCGCGTACGCGAGGACCACCAGTACGAGCACCAGGTCGAGCAGGTCCACGGAGCCGCCTTTCTCTCGGTGCCCTTGAATACGCTCGGGACAGGTCCAGTGATCAGTTCACGCACGCGGGAACCCCGACAACCGGCCACGCATGCGTGTACCTCCTGAAACGCCCCGGACCGGGACGATGGTTCCACCAGGTGGCACAGCACACATCGCGGGCGGCTCCGGCCGCGCCGAGAGTGGGGGCCATGCGTGTCTTCCCCAGAGCAGGGCGGCGCACCAGAGCCACCGCCCTGACGCTGCTCGGCTGCCTGCCGGGCCTCGCCGCCGCCCTCGCGCTGGTGCTGTGCACCCAGGGCGCCGACCACCCCGTCCCGATGCGCCTGGCCGCGCCCGAGCCCGCCGGCCCCGCCACCCACCACCGCGCCCCCAGGCCCCGCATCGTGCCGCGCGCGGTCTGGCTGGACGCCACCGTCCGCCGCACCCAGCCGCCGCCGCGCTACGACGACCGGGTCGTCGCCGTCTTCGTGCACCACACCGACTCGCCCAACGGCTACTCCTGCGCCCAGGCACCCGAGATCATCAGGCGCCTCTACACCGGCCAGACCGGCGACCGCGACTGGGACGACATCGGCTACAACTTCCTCGTCGACCGCTGCGGCACCATCTACGAGGGCCGCGCCGGCGGCGTCGACCGGGCCGTCACCGGCGCCCACACCCAGGGCTTCAACCACCGCACCGCCGGCATCGCGGCGCTCGGCACCTTCACCGCCGGGGTGCCCGTGCCGCGCGCCATGACCGACGCGATCGCCGCGCTCGCCGCCTGGAAACTGGGCCTGGCCGACGTCGACCCGCGCGCCGTGACCCGCCTGGTCTCCAGCAACGGACTCAGCCGCTACGAGAAGGGCACGGCCGTCACGCTGCCCGCCGTGGCCGGCCACCAGGACGGCTACCGCACCACCTGCCCCGGCGCCGCCCTCGCCGCCCGCCTCCCCGAGATCAGGACGACCGCGGCCCGGCTCCAGGGCAGACTCCCCACCCCCACACCCACACCCACGCCCACGCCCGCGCGGACGCCGACGCGGGCGCCCGGCGCGACGCCGACGCCGACGGGGACGCCCGGCGGGACGCCGACGCCCTCGGTGACGCGGTCGCGCCCGTCTCCGCCGACCCCCGCGGGGGCGTCCACAGGGACGTCATAGCCGGCACGCAGGCTGCTCAGATCCGCGCGTCCTACCGTCGTGGACATCAGCAGCCGACCGGAGGCGGGGATCATGAACAGCAGTCGTACCGAAGCCCGTACCGAGCTCGCGGAGCAGCCGGAGAAGGCCGGGTGGGTCAGGTCGTCCAGGGGGCCCTGGGCCGTGGTCTGCGCCGTCGCCACGGTCGTCCTCGGCCCGGCCGCCGTCACCGCGTCCGCCCTCGACCAGGCCAACGCGGCACCCCTGCACCACGCGGTCAGGGCCGAGCAGACCCAGGCGTACCTCCCGGCCGACGCGACCCGGCGCCGCGCCGCGGCCTGACGCTCACTCCTTGAAGCGGTCCCACAGCCGCGGGAACCGCTCGGCGAGCGCCCGTTCGTTCTCCAGGTCGACCGGGGTGCCCTCCGGTTCGGAGGGCGCGGGGGCGATGCCCAGGTCCGGCGCCACCGTCCCGGTGAGCTGCTCGTACGCCTCGTCCGCCGCGTACCCCAGCTCCTCGCCGTCGCCGTCGACCTCCTCGTCGAAGTCGTCCAGCAACTCCGCCAGCGCGTCCGGGTCGTGCAGGGCGCCCTCGAAGACCTCCCGGCCCTGGGCGATCAGCCAGCACCGGAAGAAGTCGAACGCGTCGTCGCTGGCGCCGTCGAGCAGCACCCAGGCCGCCCCCCACAGGTCCCAGCGGTAGGCGCGGTTGTAGCGCGCCTCGAAGTGACGGGCGAAGTCCAGCACCAGGTCGGGTTCCAGCTGGAGCAGCCGTTCCACGAGCAGGTCCGCCTGGTCCTCCGGGTCGCCCTCGGCGGCCTCGCGGGTCGCGTCGATCAGCTCCCAGAACTCCGTCTCGTCCATCACGCGTCCAGCATCGTGCCTGGGCGCCGGGGGCGCACGCGGAGTGGTGCGGATTGTTATCCGGCGTCGCCCGGCCGCGCGTAGAGTCCCGCCAGCCGCGCCGCGTCCGCCGCGAACCGCGCCCGCAGCCGCTGTGGAGCGAGCACCTCCGCCTCCGGCCCGAGCGCGGTCAGCTGGCCGTGCGCGACCTCCTCGCTCTCCACCGGCAGCGTCACCGTCACCCACCCCCGCGCGTCGGGGGTGCCGGCGCCCGCGACCGCCTGCCGGGCGGTGGCCGGATCGACGGCGTACGGCAGTCTCCGCACGCCGACGGCCGACAGCCGCACCACCACCTCGGCGCGCAGGATCGACCGTGCGAACTGCTCGGCCCGCTCCTCCCAGAACCCCGGCAGGTCGAACTCCTCGTCCCGCTCGAACCGCTCCTCACCGGCCTCGACCGAGGCGAACCGGTCGATCCGGTAGACCCGGTAGGAGTCGGTGCCCGCGACCCGCGCGCACAGGTACCAGACCCCCGCCTTCAGCACCAGCCCGTACGGCTCCAGCTCCCGCCGCACCTCCGACTCCCCGCGCCGGTAGTGCGCCACCACCCGCCGGTCGTCCCACACCGCGTCGGCGACGACGGGCAGCAGCTCCGGGGTCTTCGGCTCGGCGAACCAGTTCGGCGCGTCCAGGTGGAACCGCTGTGCGACGGTACGGGACGTGTCCCGCAGGGAGGGCAGCAGCGCGGCGGACACCTTCAGGCGGGCGGCGCTCGCGGCGTCCTCCAGCCCCATCTCCCGCAGCGCGCCGGGCACGCCGCTCAGGAACAACGCCTCGGCCTCGCTGCGGCCCAGCCCCGTCAGCCGGGTCCGGTACCCGCCGACCAGCCGGTACCCGCCCGCCCGTCCCCGGTCCGCGTACACCGGCACCCCCGCCTCCGACAGCGCCTGCGCGTCCCGCATCACGGTCCGCTCGGACACCTCCAGCTCGGCGGCCAGCTCGCCGGCCGTCATACCGGCCCGAGCCTGCAGCAGAAGCACCATCCTGATGAGCCGAGCGGCACGCATGCGTCACATGATGCCGGGCCCCACCGTCACCACCGAAAACCGCCACCCCGCCCGAGCGCCGCCACGAGAAACCCGACCGACGTCCGCCGGTCTTGCTCCGCCGCGACGGCGCTCGGCCACAACGGCGGCTTCCGGCGGTGCCGGACCGGCCGTGGCGGTGGGTTCGGCACCGCCGGATCGGCTCGTCCCGGCTGAGCGCCGTCGCGGCGGGGGCAGTCGACCGGGGTTCGGCGGGCTGGCTGCGTGGGAGTGCCACGGCATGGGCGAGCGCCGTCGCGGCAGGAAAGGTCCGCCGCGACGGCGCTCGGCCTTTGGGTGCTCGGGTCGGCTACAGCCCGTACTTCTCGCGGGCTTCCTTCACCGCCGTCGCCTTGACCTCGCCGCGCTTCGCCAGCTGGGCCAGGGCCGCGACGACCACCGACTCCGCGTCGACGCCGAAGTGGCGGCGGGCGGCGTCGCGGGTGTCGGAGAGGCCGAAGCCGTCGGCACCGAGCGAGGACCAGTCCTGCTCGACCCACTGCGCGATCTGGTCCGGGACCTGACGCATGTAGTCGGAGACCGCGAGGACCGGGCCGTCGGCGCCCTGGAGGGCCTGGCGGACGTACGGGACGCGCTCCTCCCCGCGCAGCAGGGCCGCGTCCGCCTCCAGCGCGTCGCGCCGCAGCTCCGTCCAGGACGTCGCGGACCACACGTCGGCCGCCACACCCCACTCCTCGGCCAGCAGCCGCTGCGCCTTCAGCGCCCAGTGGATCGCCGTACCGGAACCGAGCAGTTGCAGGCGCGGGGCGTTCGCCGGCAGCGACAGCCCGGCGGACTCCGCCGTGTTGAAGCGGTACAGGCCCTTGACGATGCCCTCGTCGATGCCGAGCCCGGCCGGCTTGGCGGGCTGCGGGAGCGGCTCGTTGTAGACGGTCAGGTAGTAGAAGACGTTCGGGTCCTCGCCGGGCAGCGCCTCGCCGTACATCCGGCGCAGACCGTCCTTGACGATCGTCGCGATCTCGTAGGCGAAGGCCGGGTCGTACGACAGCGCGGCCGGGTTGGTCGCGGCGATCACCGGCGAGTGGCCGTCGGCGTGCTGGAGGCCCTCGCCCGTCAGGGTGGTACGGCCGGCGGTCGCGCCGACGAGGAAGCCGCGGCCGAGCTGGTCGCCGAGCTGCCACATCTGGTCGGCCGTGCGCTGCCAGCCGAACATCGAGTAGAAGATGTAGAACGGGATCATCGCCTCGCCGTGCGTCGCGTACGCGGTGGACGCGGCGATGAAGTCGGCCATCGAACCGGCCTCGGTGATCCCCTCGTTGAGGATCTGGCCGTTCTTGGCCTCCTTGTAGTACATCAGCTGGTCACGGTCGACCGGCTCGTACGTCTGGCCCTTGGGGGAGTAGATCCCGAGGGACGGGAAGAGGCTCTCCATGCCGAAGGTGCGGGCCTCGTCGGGGACGATCGGCACCCAGCGCTTCCCGGTCTCCTTGTCCCGCACCAGGTCCTTGACGAGCCGGACGAAGGCCATCGTGGTCGCCACGTTCTGCGAACCGGAGCCCTTGTCGAAGGAGGCGAAGGCCTTGTCCGCGGGGGCCGGCAGCGGCGCCAGGGCGTGGGTCCGGCGGGCCGGGGCGGGACCGCCGAGGGCGGCGCGGCGCTCCTGGAGGTAGCGGACCTCGGGGGAGTCGGCGCCCGGGTGGCCGTAGGGCACGACCCCGTCGACGAACGCGCTGTCCGGGATCGGCAGCTCCAGCAGCTCCCGCATCGTCTTGAACTCGTCCACCGTCAGCTTCTTCATCTGGTGGTTGGCGTTCTTCGACGCGAAGCCCTCGCCGAGGGTGTGGCCCTTGACGGTCTGGGCCAGGATCACGGTCGGCGCGCCCTTGAACTCGACGGCGGCCTTGTACGCGGCGTACACCTTGCGTGCCTCGTGACCACCGCGGGAGAGGTGGAAGCACTCCAGGATCTTGTCGTCGCTCAGCAGCTTCGCCATCTCCGCGAGCGCCGGGTCCTTGCCGAAGAAGTCGGCGCGGATGTAGGCGGCGTCGCGGGTCTGGTACGTCTGCACCTGCGCGTCCGGTACCTCGCGCAGCCGTCGTACCAGCGCACCGGTGGTGTCGAGCTGGAACAGCTCGTCCCAGGCGGTGCCCCAGAGCGTCTTGACGACGTTCCAGCCTGCGCCGCGGAACTGGGCCTCCAGCTCCTGCACGATCTTGAAGTTGGCGCGCACCGGGCCGTCGAGGCGCTGCAGGTTGCAGTTGATGACGAAGGTGAGGTTGTCCAGGCCCTCGCGGGAGGCGAGTGCGAGTGCCGCCGTCGACTCCGGCTCGTCCATCTCGCCGTCGCCGAGGAACGCCCAGACGTGCGACGCCGAGACGTCCTTGATGCCGCGGGCGGTCAGGTAGCGGTTGAAGCGGGCCTGGTAGATCGCCGAGAGCGGGCCGAGGCCCATGCTCACGGTCGGGAACTCCCAGAGCCAGGGCAGGCGGCGGGGGTGCGGGTACGACGGGAGGCCGTTTCCGCCGGCCTCCTGGCGGAAGTTGTCGAGGTGCGCCTCGGTCAGGCGGCCGTCGAGGAAGGCGCGGGCGTAGATGCCGGGGGAGGCGTGGCCCTGGATGTAGAGCTGGTCACCGCTGCCGTCCCCCTCCTTGCCCTTGAAGAAGTGGTTGAAGCCGGTCTCGTAGAGCCAGGCCGCGGAGGCGAAGGTGGCGATGTGGCCGCCGACGCCGTGCTTGCTGCCCCGGGTGACCATCGCGGCCGCGTTCCAGCGGTTCCACGCGGTGATCTTCCGCTCCATCTCCTCGTCACCGGGGACGGCCGTCTCGGCGGCGGTGGGGATGGTGTTGACGTAGTCCGTCTCCAGCAGCTTCGGCAGCGCGATGCCGTCCGCCTCGGCGCGCTCCAGCGTGCGGCGCATCAGGTACGCGGCACGGTGCGGCCCGGCCTCCCTGGCCACGGCGTCCAGTGAGGCCTGCCATTCGGCGGTCTCCTCCGGATCCCGGTCGGGGAGCTGGTCGAGCGCGCTCGGCTGGATGGCCTGGGGGTCGGTCATGTCGCCGCCTTCCTCAGTCGAAGGGGGTTCCCTCATCGGTAAGGGTTCGGGTGCCCTTGGTCTTTGGCAGGACAGGGCAATGGACCCGGGTGCGGGTCCGTCGGCGACTCTAACTCCCTGATCGATGATCGATCAAAGGGTTGAGGGGCAAAACTTCTCGATTCCGAGAAAGTCGGCACGCGGTGCCTCGCCCGCTGGCACCCGGTGACGCCCCCGAGAGGGGATTTCCGCAGGTGGGAAGCTGTCTGAGCGGGGGTGCGCTCGTGTGTGGGAGACGGGTGGAAGAGGTGGGAAGCCGGTCTCACGGCCTCGGCGCGCACCCCAGGACGTGGGCCTTCACGATCTCCGCGATCCGCGGGTCCCGGCGCTGGAACGCGGCGACCAGTTCCTCGTGCTCCTCGGCGTACGACTGCTGGACCGTGCCCAGCCAGCGGATCGACAGGGCGGTGAAGACCTCGATGCCCAGGCCCTCCCAGGTGTGCAGCAGGACGGAGTTGCCGGCCGCCCGGACCAGCTCGCGGTGGAAGCCGACCGTGTGGCGCACCTGTCCCGTGCCGTCGGTGTTCCGGTCCGCCTCGTAGAGCGCCGCGACATGCGGTTCGAGGGCCGAGCAGTCCCCGGCCAGCCGCTCCGCCGCCAGCTCCGCCGCGATCGCCTCCAGACCGGCCCGCACCGGGTAGCTCTCCTCCAGGTCGGCCGCCGTCAGGTTCCGCACCCGCACGCCCTTGTTCGGCGCGGACTCGATGAGGCGCAGCGACTCCAGCTCGCGCAGCGCCTCCCGCACCGGCGTCTGGCTGACCTCCAGCTCGGTCGCGATCCGCCGCTCCACGATCCGCTCGCCCGGCTTCCAGCGCCCGCTGACGATTCCCTCCACGATGTGCTCGCGGATCTGTTCGCGCAGCGAGTGGACGACGGGCGCGGTCATGGGAGCTCCTTAGGGCGTTTGACGTTTAGACAATACGGCCGGACAGCCTTCCGGGAGAGGCGCGCGGGGGCGCTTTCGCGCAGGTGAGACGAGACTTACACGACGGTGCCCCGCCCGGAGGAACTCCGGACGGGGCACGATGGAGGGCCTGTGCAGGCTTACAGACCGAGCTCGACCTCGAACTCGCCGGCCTCCAGGATCGCCTTGACGGCGGTCAGGTAGCGGGCCGCGTCGGCACCGTCCACCAGGCGGTGGTCGTAGGACAGCGTCAGGTACGTCATGTCGCGGACGCCGATGACCGTGCCCTCCTCCGTCTCGATGACCGCCGGACGCTTGACCGTCGCGCCGATGCCGAGGATCGCGACCTGGTTCGGCGGCACGATGATCGTGTCGAACAGCGCGCCGCGCGAGCCGGTGTTGGAGATGGTGAAGGTCGCGCCGGACAGCTCGTCCGGGGTGATCTTGTTCGCGCGGACCTTGCCGGCCAGGTCGGCCGTGGCCTTGGCGATACCGGCGATGTTGAGGTCGCCCGCGTGCTTGATGACCGGGGTCATCAGGCCCTTCTCCGAGTCCACCGCGATACCGACGTTCTCGGTGTCGAAGTAGGTGATCGTGCCCTCTTCGACGTTGATCCGGGCGTTGATGGCCGGGTGGGCCTTCAGCGCCTGGGCCGCCGCCTTCACGAAGAACGGCATCGGGGAGAGCTTGACGCCCTCGCGCGCGGCGAAGGAGTCCTTGGCCTGGGCGCGCAGGCGCATCAGGCGGGTGACGTCGACCTCGACGACCGAGGACAGCTGCGCCTGCTCGTGCAGCGCCTTGACCATGTTGTCGCCGATGACCTTGCGGATGCGGGGCATCTTGACGGTCTGGCCGCGCAGCGGGGAGGCCTCGAGCGTCGGCGCCTTCTTGGCGGCGGCGGCCGGGGCGGCGGCGGACGGGGCCGGAGCCGCGGCGGCGGCCTTCGCGGCCTCGGCGGCGGCGATGACGTCCTGCTTGCGGATCCGGCCGCCGACGCCGGTGCCCTTGACGGCGGCCAGGTCGACACCGTTCTCGGCGGCGAGCTTGCGCACCAGCGGGGTGACGTAGGCGCCCTCGTCGGTCGCCTGGGTGGCGGTCGGCGCGGTGGGCGCGGCAGCCGGGGTGACCGGGGCCGGGGTGACCGGAGCCGGAGCGGCTGCGGCCGGGGCGGGCGCGGGAGCCGGGGCAGGCGCGGGGGCCGGAGCCGGAGCCGGCGCCGGAGCGGGGGCCGGAGCGGCGGGCGCGGGGGCCGGGGCAGCGGCGGCGGGCGCCGGCTCCGGGGCGGCCGGGGCCGGGGCGGCACCCGGGGCACCGATGACGGCGAGCTTGGCGCCGACCTCGGCGGTCTCGTCCTCGCCGACCACGATCTCCAGCAGGACACCGGCGACCGGCGCCGGGATCTCGGTGTCGACCTTGTCGGTGGAGACCTCGAGCAGCGGCTCGTCCTCCGCGACCTCCTCGCCGACCTGCTTCAGCCAGCGGGTGACGGTGCCCTCGGTGACGGACTCGCCGAGCGCCGGCAGGACCACGTCGGTGCCCTGCGCGCCGGAGGCACCGGTGGCGGCCTCGGCGGTCGGGGCCGGAGCCGGGGCGGCCTGCTCGGTGGAGGGGGCGGCCTGGGCGGGCTCGGCCGGGGCCGGGGCCGGGGCGGCGGCGGGCTCGGCGGCCGGGGCGGCGGCGGGGGCCGGGGCGCCGGTGCCGTCGTCGATGATCGCCAGCTCGGCGCCCACCTCGACGGTCTCGTCCTCGGCGACCTTGATGGAGGCCAGGATGCCCGCGGCGGGGGCCGGGATCTCGGTGTCGACCTTGTCGGTCGACACCTCGAGCAGCGGCTCGTCGGCCTCGACGCGCTCGCCCTCGGCCTTCAGCCAGCGGGTGACAGTGCCCTCGGTGACGCTCTCGCCGAGCGCCGGAAGGGTTACGGAAACCGCCATGGTTTCGGTTGCTCCTTACGAATTGCGGAAGTCTGAGTCGTCGCTTGTGCCGACCGAGGGTCAGTCGTGCGAGTGCAGCGGCTTGCCGGCCAGGGCCAGGTGGGCCTCGCCGAGCGCCTCGCTCTGCGTCGGGTGGGCGTGGATGAGCTGGGCCACCTCGGCGGGCAGCGCCTCCCAGTTGTAGATCAGCTGGGCCTCGCCGACCTGCTCGCCCATGCGGTCGCCGACCATGTGGACGCCGACCACGGCACCGTCCTTCACCTGGACGAGCTTGATCTCGCCCGAGGTGTTGAGGATCTTGCTCTTTCCGTTGCCCGCCAGGTTGTACTTCAGGGCGACGACCTTGTCCGCGCCGTAGATCTCCTTGGCCTTGGCCTCGGTGATGCCGACGGAGGCGACCTCGGGGTGGCAGTACGTCACCCGCGGCACGCCGTCGTAGTCGATCGGGACGGTCTTGAGACCGGCCAGCCGCTCCGCCACCAGGATGCCCTCGGCGAAGCCGACGTGCGCGAGTTGGAGGGTCGGGACCAGGTCACCGACGGCGGAGATGGTCGGGACGTTGGTCCGCATGTACTCGTCGACCAGGACGTAACCGCGGTCCATGGCGACACCCTGCTCCTCGTAGCCGAGACCGGCGGAGACCGGACCGCGGCCGACGGCGACGAGCAGGACCTCGGCCTCGAACTCCTTGCCGTCGGCGAGGGTGACCTTGACGCCGTCGGCGGTGTACTCGGCCTTCGAGAAGAAGGTGCCCAGGTTGAACTTGATGCCGCGCTTGCGGAAGGCGCGCTCAAGAAGCTTGGAGGAGTTCTCGTCCTCGAGGGGGGCCAGGTGCTTGAGGCCCTCGACGATCGTGATGTCCGCGCCGAAGGACTTCCAGGCGGAGGCGAACTCGACGCCGATGACACCGCCGCCCAGGATGATCGCGGACTTCGGCACGCGGTCCAGGACGAGGGCGTGGTCGGAGGAGATGATGCGGTTGCCGTCGATCTCCAGGCCCGGCAGCGACTTCGGCACGGAGCCGGTCGCGAGGAGCACGTGGCGGCCCTGGACGCGCTGGCCGTTCACGTCGACGGAGGTGGGGGAGGACAGCCGGCCCTCGCCCTCGATGTACGTCACCTTGCGGGACGCGATCAGACCCTGCAGACCCTTGTACAGGCCGGAGACGACCCCGTCCTTGTACTTGTGGACACCCGCGATGTCGATGCCCTCGAAGGTGGCCTTGACACCGAACTGCTCGCTCTCGCGGGCCTGGTCGGCGATCTCGCCCGCGTGCAGCAGGGCCTTGGTGGGGATGCAACCCCGGTGCAGGCAGGTACCGCCGACCTTGTCCTTCTCGATCAGGGCGACGTCCAGGCCCAGCTGCGCCCCGCGCAGGGCCGCGGCGTAACCGCCACTACCACCGCCGAGGATCACTAGGTCGAAAACGGTGCTGGCGTCGTTCGCCACGTCACGTCCTCCATGCATGTGCGCCGTACGCCGGTCAGCGGTGACCGCGCGGCGGCTGGTGTCCGGCCGCTCTTCTTCGGCCCTGTGGGTGGGGCCCTGTCCTGCCGAGCCCCATCTTCGCACTTGTCGGAGGTGAACGAGACGCCGGGCTGGAGTGTGAGACACCACACGCTCACTTGATGTCGCCGCGAGGGACAGCGCCCCGTCAGGGGCGCTGGGGGTGCCCCCGGCCGAAGGCTGGGGGAGGGACTGCGCGACAAGCCACGAATCACCCGCAGCCGCCGCACGACCGAACCTGCCGAGCTGTTCGGCGACGGGGCCCCGCCCTACCCGCGCACGAGGCCCCGCCCACATCGTCCGACGTCAGCCGAGGTCGCCCGCGGCCGTCAGCTCCGCGAGCCGCACCAGCGTCCGCACCGCGGACCCCGTCCCGCCCTTCGGCGTGTACCCGAAGGGACCTCCCTCGTTGAACGCGGGCCCGGCGATGTCCAGGTGCGCCCAGGTGATGCCCTCGCCCACGAACTCCCGCAGGAACAGCCCGGCGACCAGCCCGCCGCCCATCCGCTCCCCCATGTTCGCGATGTCGGCGGTGGCGGAGTCCATGCCCTTGCGCAGGTGCTCGGGCAGCGGCATCGGCCAGGCCGGCTCGCCGACCTCCTCGGCCGCCTCGTGCAGCGCGGTGCGGAACGCGTCGTCGTTGCCCATGATCCCGAACGTCCGGCTGCCCAGCGCCAGCATCATCGCGCCGGTCAGCGTCGCCACGTCCACGATCGCGTCCGGCTTCTCCGCCGACGCCGCCCACAGGGCGTCGGCCAGCACCAGCCGTCCCTCCGCGTCCGTGTTGAGCACCTCGACGGTCTTGCCGCTGTACATGCGCAGCACGTCACCGGGGCGCACCGCGGACCCCGACGGCATGTTCTCGGCCAGCGCCAGCCACCCGGTCACGTTGACCTCGAGCCCGAGCCGCGCCGCGGCGACGACCGCGGCCAGGACCGCCGCGGCCCCGCTCATGTCGCACTTCATCGTCTCGTTGTGGCCGGCCGGCTTCAGCGAGATGCCGCCCGAGTCGTAGGTGATGCCCTTGCCGACGAAGGCGAGGTGCTTGTCCGCGTCCGGGTGGCTGTACGACAGCTTCACCAGCCGCGGGGTCGCCGCCGAGCCGCTGCCGACGCCGAGGATGCCGCCGTAGCCGCCCTTGGTGAGCGCCTTGTCGTCGAGCACCTGGATCTTGAGCCCGTGCTCCTTGGCCGCGTCCTGCGCGATGCCCGCGAAGATGGCCGGCGTGAGGTCGTTCGGCGGGGTGTTGATCAGGTCGCGGGCGCGGTTGAGCTCCTCGCAGACGGCGACGGCGCGGGCGGCGGCCGCCTTGTGGGCCGCGTCGCGGGGCTTGCCGCCCAGCAGCACGGCCTCGGCGAGCGGCGCCTTGCCGCCCCGCGCCTTCGCGTCCTTGCCGTTGCCGTTGTCCTTGTACGTGTCGAAGGAGTACGCGCCGAGCAGTACGCCCTCCCCGAGTGCGCCGACGGCTGCGGCGTCCTGTACCGGCAGCGCGAAGGCCGCCTTCTTCGCCCCGGTCAGCGCCCGGCCGGCGACACCGGCCGCCCTGCGCAGCGCCTCGGCCTCGTACTCCCCGTCCGCGGCGGGGGCGGCTCCCAGCCCCACCGCGACGACCAGCGGGGCCTTGAAGCCCGCCGGGGCGGGCAGCTTCGTCAGTTCGCCCTCGGCACCCGAGGCACCGAGGGTCTCCAGGACGGCGGCGAGCCTGCCGTCGTAGGCCTTGTCCACGGCCTCCGCGCCCGGTGCTACGACCGGTCCCTTGGCGCCCTTGGCGACACCGATCACGATCGCGTCGGCCCGGAGGCCGGGCGCCGCTGAGGTGCTGAGAGTGAGAGCAGTCACGGTGGTGAAATCTCGCTTCCGATGTTGAGTTGCAGTGGCCGAGGGGTGTGGGTCGACCGGGCCCGGGAGGCGACCCCGGGAGCCGACCCGGGGTGCGTTGCGACCGGGGCCTTCACCCTGTCGGCGAACACCCGGGACGAGACTACGCGTGTGTATGCGTTCGCTCATTCCTGCGGGTGTTCACCTGTGGGTGGCGCCCGGGTCACTTCCCGGTCCGTCAGCCCAGGGAGAGCACCACCAGCGCGACGGTGGCGGCGACCTCGGCGAGCGCCCCGAACACGTCCCCCGTGATCCCGCCGAACCGCCGTCGGCAGTGGCGCAGCGCCCCGTCGGTGGCCGCCTCCGCCGCCACCACCGCGAGCAGGGCCCGCAGGCTCTCGCCCGCGCCGATCAGCGCCCCGGCCCCCGCGGCCGCCGCCATCACCACGACGGTGACCACCGACGCCGCCGCCTTCGGCACCACCCCCGCGACCGCCGCCCCCAGCCCCTCCGGCCGGGCCGCCGGCACCCCCGCCACCGCGCCCAGGGTCAGCGCCAGCCGGGCCACCGTCGCCGACACCACAGCGGCGACCGCCCCGCGCGCCCATCCGTCGCCGAACGCCTGCGCCAGCGCGGCCACCTGACCGAGCAGCACGAGGACGAGGGTGATCACCCCGAACGGTCCGATGTCCGACTGCTTCATGATCCGCAGCGCTTCCTCGGCGGGCTTGCCACTGCCCAGCCCGTCCGCCGTGTCGGCGAGGCCGTCCAGGTGCAGCCCCCGGGTCAGCACGGCCGGCACCGCGACCGCGGCCACCGCGGCGAGCAGCGCACCCGCCCCCGCCGTCACCAGCAGCGCGCCGACCGCGCCCGCGCAGACCCCCACGGCGAGACCCGCCAGCGGAGCGAGCAGCATGCCGCCGCGGGCCGCCTCCCGGTCCCAGCGGCCGACCCGCACGGGAAACACGGTGAGCGTGCCGAAGGCGAACCGAAGGCCGTCCGGCCAGGGCGTCTTGACCACCGGCGCAGGTTACCCGCTAGTCAGAACCCCCACCGCCCCGCCCACCCCCCGGCAGCAGGCCCGCCCACCCCCGACCATCCCCCCGGCGGGCCCCGGGCGCCCCGGCCATCCCCCTAGGAGCGGGTTCCCGGCCGTTTCTCCGGTCGTTCCGTGGCCGTGCCTGTGGGGTGTTTTCGGTTCGGTTGCGGTGGTGGCTCGGCCGGTTCCGGCGGGCTCTCGCGGGGATAAAGTGCGCACATGGGACATTGGCTGGAACGGAACATCGTCGAGCCCGGCAAGCTCCCGCTGCTGCTGGCCCTGACCGCCTTCGTCCTGACCTTCGTCGTCACCCGGGTCATCACCCGGCTGATCCGCGCCGGGAAAGGGCCGTTCGGCAACGTGAAGGCGGGCGGGCTGCACATCCACCACGTGGTCCCCGGGGTGGTCCTCACCGTCGTCGGCGGCTTCGGGGCGGTCGCCGGCGGCCGCTACGGCTTCGGCTCGGCCGCCGCCGCGATCGTCTTCGGCATCGGCGCCGGGCTGGTCCTCGACGAGTTCGCCCTGATCCTCCACCTCGACGACGTCTACTGGACCGAGGAGGGCCGCAAGAGCGTCGAGGTCGTGGTCATCACCGCCGCGCTGGTCGGGCTGCTGCTCGCCGGGTTCTCCCCGTTCGGCGTCAACGACACCTCGGCCGGCGAACTCCAGGACCGGGGGACCGTCATCGCGAACGTCGTGGCGAACTTCGCCTTCTCGCTCGTCGCCCTGAGCAAGGGCAAGACCCGTGTCGCCGTCTTCGGTGTGATCGTCCCGCTGGTCGCCCTCGTCGGCGCGGTCCGCCTGGCCCGGCCCGGTTCCCCCTGGGCCCGCCGCTGCTACGGCAACCGGCCGCGCGCCCGGGCCAGGGCCGGCCTGCGCGCCTACCACCACGACCGCCGCTGGTCCCGGCTCAGCCGTACCCTTCAGGACTGGATCGGCGGCAGACCCGACCGCCCCGAACGGGCACGGCTGCCCGGGCCCCAGTGACCGTGCCGGTACCGCAGCCGCAACCGCCGCCCCGCCCGCGCCACCGCCCACAGGGCCGCCACCCCCGCGATGGCCGCCAGATGCTCCTTGCCGGCCAGGTTCTCCTTCAGCGCCACCTCGACCACCATCGCCGCGGCCACCGCGCCCGCGGTGACGAAGGCGCCGTACCGCCAGGCCACGAAGACCGCGAGCCCCACGACGGCGGCCGAGGGGCCGGTGTCCACCACCCGCGCGTCCGACACCGGCAGCCCCAGCGGGCCGTGCGGGCCCAGCGCGCAGCCGAGCCGGGCGTACAGGGTCCCGGCGAGGGTCGCCGCGTACGCGATGGTCAGCGTCCGCCACCAGCCCAGGCACACCTCGGCGACGCCGAACACGAGCAGGATCTGCGCCAGCGCGCCCCACACCGGCAGGTCGAGCGCCGGCACGAACAGGGAGAGGGGGGTGCGCAGCAGGGCCAGCCAGCAGGGATCCGCGGCCCGCACGGCGCCGGCGTGCTGCACGGGGCCGTACCCCCACGGCTGGTTCTGCGTGAACTGCAGCAGCGCGGTCAGGCAGACCGCGGCGACCGTCATCGGCACCGCCCCCAGCCGCCGCTTCGCCAGCGGTCCGCGCACGGTGGCGTACAGCAGCCCCCACTCGGCCTGGGCCCAGCGGGCGAGCGGTGTCATGCGGCGGTCCTCATCCGTGCGTGTTCCTCTGGGTGGCCAGGTGCCTGCGGTGCACCCACCTGGGCAGTCCCGGCGCCTCCAGGAACCCCTCCGCACGCGCCGACGCGAGGCCGATGCGCGGCAGGTCCGCGCTCTTCTCGAAGAGCAGGAACCGGGGCTCCCAGATGGGCCGGTACTTGGCGTTCGCCCGGTACAGGGACTCGATCTGCCACCACCGGGAGAAGAAGCTCAGCAGAGACCTCCACAGCCGCAGCACCGGTCCCGCGCCCAGACGCGCACCACGTTCGAAGACCGACCGGAACATCGCGAAGTTGAGCGAGACCTGCGTGATCCCGATCTCTCCGGCGCGCCGGAGCAGTTCGATGACCATGAACTCCACCAGCCCGTTGTCGGAGTCCCGGTCCCGCCGCATCAGGTCGAGGGACAGCCCGGCCGGCCCCCACGGCACGAACGACAGCAGGGCGCGCAGCTCACCCGTGCCGTCCCCGGTGCCGCCGTCCCTGCACTCCAGCATCACGCACTGTCCGTCCCGGGAGTCCCCGAGCCGCCCCAGCGCCATGCTGAACCCGCGCTCGGTGGCCCCGTCCCGCCAGTCGTCGGCACGCCGGACCAGGTACGACATCTCGTCCGCCGGAATGTCCTCGTGCCGCCTGATGCGCACCGAGTACCCCGCTCGCCCGACCCGGTTGTGGGCCTGCCGGACGGTCCGCATGGCCCGTCCCTCCAGCGTGAAATCGGCGACCTCGACGATCGCCTCGTCCCCGAGCTCCAGCGCGTCGAGCCCGTGCCGCGCGTACACGGTCCCGGCCTCCTCGCTCGCTCCCATCACCGCCGGGATCCACCCGTGCGCCCGCGCCTGGGCCAGCCACGGCGCGATCGCCCCCGGCCAGGCCTCCGGATCCCCGATCGGGTCCCCCGAGGCGAGGCTCACCCCGCCCACCACCCGGTACGCCACCGCCGCCTTCCGGGTCGGCGACCACACCACGCTCTTCTCCCGCCGCAGCGCGAAGTACCCGAGGGAGTCCCGTTCGCCGTGCCGCTCCAGAAGCACGCGCAGCTGCTTCTCGTCGTCGTCGGTGATCGGGTCGACGGCCCGGCGGGAACGGAAGGCGGCGTAGAAGACGGCGAGGACGAGGAGCGTGCTGAGCACGTTGATGACGACGTTCACCCAGGTGGGGGGCGCGATGTACGGGAACCGGGAGGGGTCGGCGGCGACCGACACCAGACGCAGGCTGCCGTAGTGCCAGCGCTCCGCGAACGTCGAACGGGAGGCGTGCGGCGCCTGGTCGGTGAGGGTCACGAGGAGCGTGGCGAGCAGCGAGGCGACGACACCGCCGCCGACCGCGACGGTGGCGGCGAGCCGGGGGTTGGAACGGTCGCCCTTCGCGTAGAACTCCCGGCGGCCGACGAGCAGCGCCCCCACGAAGGCCGCGGTCAGCGCGATCGAGATCCAGTTCTGGGCGTACCCGCGGATCTCCGGGAACGCCATGGCGAACGCGAAGAGCGCGAGGAAGAGCCCGCTCAGCACCAGGTTGAGGATCCACGCGGCCCGCTTGCGGCGGCGCATGGTGATCGCGAGGAACGCGGTGAACACGCCGGAGGCGAAGCCGGCGGTCAGGAGGTAGGGGGTGAAGAAGTTCTCCTGGTTGTGCCGCCGTACGTCCTGTCCCAGCGACACCCACACCGCGCTGAGGAAGTTGACGAAGGCGACGGCACGCAAGTACCAGACGGCAAAGGCGGCGGCTCGCTGGGAAACCCCGGACCCTCGCCCTCTCTCACGTCCGTCACGCTGCTCAACGGCAAATCGGGCATCTCCCATGGACCAGGATCATATGGGCGTCACCTGGATGAACCGCACCACACGCACACGCGACCCCCGGTACAGGTGACACCCCGACCGTGCCCCACGACTCCGCCGCGCCGGCGCTCCGCCACGCCCCCTCCCGGGCTCTACTCCGCCGGCTTCTCGTCGGTCTCCGGCGTCTTCCCGGGCTCCGGCTTCTCCGGGAGTTCCGCGGCCAGGGCGGCGGCCGACTGGACCAGGGGGAGTGCCAGCAGGGCTCCCGCTCCCTCGCCCACCGTCACGCCCTGGGCCAGCAGCGGTTCCAGGGCCATGCGGTCCAGCGCCTTCGCCTGGCCGGGCTCCCCGCTGTCGTGGCCGGCCAGCCACCAGTCCGGCGCCCGGAACGCGATCCGTTGCGCGACCAGCGCACACGCGGCCACCACGACCCCGTCCAGCACCACGGGCAGCTTGCGCACCGCCGCCTGCAACAGGAACCCGGTCATCGCCGCGAGGTCCGCCCCGCCGACGGTCGCCAGCAACTGGAGCTGGTCCCCGAGCACCGGCCGGGCCCGCCGCAGCGCGTCCCGGATCGCCGCGCACTTGCGCATCCACGCCAGGTCGTCGATGGGCAGCCCGCCCCGCCCGGTCACCACGGACGCGTCCGTCCCGCACAGCGCCGCGACCAGGACGGCCGCCGCGGTGGTGCCGCCGACGCTGACGTCCCCGAGCACCACCAGATCGGTCCCCGAGTCGGCCTCCTCGTCGGCCAGCGCGACGCCCGCCCGGAAGGCCGTCTCGGCCTCCTGGAGGGTCAGCGCGTCCTCGATGTCGATGCGGCCGCTGCCCCGTCGCACCCGGTGCCGTACGACCTCCGCCGGCAGCGCGTCCGGATCGCAGTCCAGTGCCATGTCGATGATCCGCACGGGCACCCCGAGCCGCCGGGCCAGCACCGCCACCGGGCTGGCCCCCTCCAGGACCGCCCGTACCAGCAACGCCGCGCCGCCCGCCGGCCGTGCGGAGACGCCGAGTTCGGCGACGCCGTGGTCACCGGCGAAGAGCAGCACCCGGGGCCGTTCCACCGGCCGTACCGGGACCGAGCCCTGGGCGGCGGCCAGCCACTCGCCCAGGTCGTCGAGGCGGCCCAGCGACCCGGGCGGCACGATCAGCCGCTCCCGGTGCGCCTCGGCGTCCCGGTGCACACCGCCGTCGGGGCGCTCGATGAGATCGGTGAAGTCGTCGAGATTAAGCGAGCTCATTCGCCGAACAGTACCGGCACGGAACCAACGGTTCGGCGTCAGATCGGCACCCCACCCGCACGGCGGCTTTGCAGGCAAGATCGGTATCCCATACGTTCCGTTTTGCAGTGGATTGCGTTCAGGGAGCACAGGGAGCCGCCCATGCCGCCCACGCCCGAACTCGCCCCGGGCCCCGACCGGTTCCACGAGCCGCGCCGCGAGGACTGCCCCTGGTGCGGCTCCAGACGCCTGCGCACCCGGCTGCGCGCGCCCGACCTCCTGCACCACCGGCCCGGCACGTTCACCGTCGACGAGTGCCGGGACTGCGCCCACGCCTTCCAGAACCCCCGGCTGTCCGCGGCCGGTTTCGCCCTCTACCACCAGGACTACTACGAGGGCCGCCTGGAGGACTTCACCGACCGATTCCTCGCGACCCGCGCGGGCCGCCGCCGGCACCGCGCCGCGGTCCGTGCGATGCCGGCGCTGCACGAGCCGGAGAGCTGGCTGGACATCGGCACCGGCCACGCCCACTTCCCGGACACGGCGCGCGAACTGCTGCCGTACACCTCCTTCGACGGCCTGGACCCGACCGTGCGGGTGCTGACCGCCCGGGCCGAGGGGCGGGTCGAGGAGGGCCACTGCGGCCACCTGACCTCCCCCCAGCTCCTGGCCCGCCTCCGCGGCCGCTACGACGTCGTCAGCATGTTCCGGCACCTGGAACACGCCCCCGACCCGCGGGCCGAACTCCGGGCCGCCCTGACGGTCCTGCGCCCCGGCGGGCACCTGCTGATCGAGATCCCGAACCCGCGCAGCGCCTCCGCCAGGCTCCTCGGCAAGTGGTGGGTCCCGTACGGACAGCCCCGCCACCTGCATCTGCTGCCGCCGGCCAACCTGCGGGCGGAACTGGAGGCGCAGGGATGCGAGATCCTGAGGACCGACAGGAGCGCGCCGCACCTGCCGTGCGACCTCTCGGCGGCACTCACGCTGGCCCTGGGCCGGGTCCTGCCGAAGCGGTGGCTGCCGGCGACGGCTCCGCTGGTGGCGCTGGCGCTGGCCGCCGACCGCGCCGCGGCCCCGCTGCTGCGCCGGACGCCGTTCTCCAACGGGTACCGGATCATCGCCAGAAAGGGACGGGGCGGATAGGCGTCCGCCGCGCCCACCGTCACCGCAGCACGAGCGCCTGCCCGGCCACCACCAGCACCACCTGCTCGCACTCGGACGCGAACGCCGCGTTCAGACGGCCCAGTTCGTCGCGGTACCGCCTGCCCGAGGCGGTGGCCGGCACGATCCCCGACCCCACCTCGTTCGACACCGCCACCACCGTCCGCCGGGTGGCCCGTACCGCGTCCGTCAGTCCGCGCACGCGCTCCCGCAGCGCCTTCTCCCCGCCCGACGCCCACTCCGTGTCGTCCCATGCCCCGACGGAGTCCATCGCGTCCGTCAGCCACAGCGACAGACAGTCGACCAGCAGCGCCGGCCCGTCCTGCGCCAGCAGCGGCACCAGGTCGCACGTCTCCGTCGTACGCCACGACCCCGGCCGCCGCTCCCGGTGCGCGGCCACCCGTGCCGCCCACTCGGTGTCCCCGCCGCGGGTACCGCCCGTGGCGACGTAGAGCACGTCCGGGAAGGACTCCAGCCGCCGCTCGGCCTCCACGGACTTCCCGGACCGCGCCCCGCCCAGCACCAGCGTCCGCCGGGGCACGTCGGGCACCTCCTCGTACCCGCCGACCGTCAGTGTCGTGCCGTCGGGCACCGCGCGGGCCCCGGCCGCCGCCAGCCGGCGCCGCGACTCCGCACCGGGCGGCACGTCGTGGTCGAGGTGGACGGCGATCACATCCGTGGCCGGCCCCACCGAACCGACCGCCCGCAGTCTCGCCAGCGCGTCCGGCCGCCCCACGACGTCGAGGAGCACCAGGTCGTACGCGTCCGCGCCGCCGTTCTCCAGGCCGGCCGGCGCACCGCCCGGCGGGAGATACAGCAGCCGCTGCCCGTCGGGCCCGGTCACCGCGTACCCGGTGCCGCCCGCGTCCATGGCCACCGCCCGCACCCGATGCCCCGTCAGCAGCGCCAGCTCCCGCCCGTCCGGCACCCGGCCCGGCTGCGGCAGCCCGGCCGGGACCTCCACGGCGGGCCCGTCGTGCGGATGCGAGAGGAGCACCTGGCGCACGCCCCCGAGGGACCGACCGGCCCGCGCCGCAGCGAACGCCGCCCCGGGCGTCAGATCGAGCAGCAGCGCCCCGTCCACGAGTACGGCGGTGGCGGCCCGCGCCGCCACCCCGACGGCGCACGCGCAGGCCGCGCAGGGACAACCGGGCCGAGGCAGCCCGCCAGGCCCACCGGTACCGAGCAAAGTCACTTCCACGCCCTGATTTTCACCCGCCCCGGCGGTTCCCGCCTCAGCCGACGCCCCCGGCGGCCCACCGGGCCCGCACACGCCCCCCAACCAGCGGAGATTTTCCCGGCGCCCTTATACGATGCCTCAGTTGGATCAAAGGAGGCCTGCATGACGGCATGGACATGGCGATTCGAGAAGGCCGACGGGACGGAGGTCCAGCCCGCGGTGGAACCCGAGGAGTTCACCACCCAGGGCGACGCCGAGTCCTGGCTCGGAGAACAGTGGAAGGACCTGCTGGCCGGCGGCGCCGACCAGGTGCGGCTCTACGAGGACGCCACCGAGATCTACGGCCCGATGAGCCTGCACGCGGACGAGGCCTGAGGACCCGTCCGTGCACGCCGGTCGGGGCGGCCGCGGTCGGCCGCCCCACCGTCGCCGCGTCACTGCTCGCCCAGCGTCACCTCCACCGTCCGCCCGACGCCGTCCCGGGTGAACGTCACCTTCGTCCGCTGACCCGGCCGGTCCGACGCGAGCGATTCGGCCAGTGAGGTGATGGTGGTGATGTCGTCGCCCCCCACCTTGGTGATGATGTCCCCGGGCCGGATGCCCGCCCTGTCGGCCGCGTCGCCCGGCTTCACGGTCACCACGGCCACCCCCGACGGCTGGTAGTTCACGTCGACGACCGTGCGCCCGGTGATGCCGAGCGCGGCCCGCCCCGAGTCGGTGACCTTGCCCTGCTTGATGATCTGGTCGGCGACCGTCTTCACCATCGAACCCGGGATGGCGAACCCGATCCCGGGTGCCGTGCTGCCGCCCAGGTCGGGATCGCTCGCGGCGAGCGTCGGGATGCCGATGACCTGGCCGTCGAGGTTGACCAGGGCGCCGCCGCTGTTGCCGGGGTTGATGGCGGCCGAGGTCTGCACCATGTTGGGGATGGTGGCGCCCGGACCGCCGGAGGGGTTCTCGCTGACGGTCCGTCCGGTCGCCGAGACGATGCCCTCGGTCACGCTGGACGACAGCCCGAGCGGTGAGCCCATGGCCAGTGTGATCTGCCCGACCTGGACCTTCTCGGTGTCCCCGAAGGAGGCCGGCCGCAGCCCCTTCGGGACCCTGTCGAGCCTGATGACCGCCAGGTCCTGCTCGGGGTAGGAGTAGACGAGCGTCGCGGTGAGCGGTTCCTCGTTGTTGGCGGTCGTCACCTTGAACTTCTTCTCGTTCCCGACGACGTGCGCGTTGGTGACGATGTGCCCGTTCTCGTCGTAGACCACGCCCGAGCCCAGGTCGCTGGTGGCCTGGATCTGGACGACCGACGGCAGGACGTTCCTGATCACCTTCTGGTACTGGTTCTGCAGGTCGGCCGCCGTCAGCGGCACGGCCGCCGCGTGGGCGGCCCGGTCGGCCGAGGTCTCCTCGGTTCCGCCGCTCCCGAAGGCGGTGCACCCGGAGACGGGAACGAGACAGCAGCAGCCCAGCAGGGCGGCCGCACGGAGGGTCCGGCGGGCGGGGGAGACGTCCATGATCCGAGTCTCGCCGTGGCGCCGGGCGCCCGGCTCGCGCTGCTCGCCCGAACGGGCAAGCCGTGCTCGCCCGAACGGGCACGTCAGCCGCGCACTCCGCACAGGTGCAGCAGCGCCGCCACCGACCGGTAGGGGTCGGTCCGCCCGGCCCGCTCCTCCGCCGCGAGCAGGGTCTCCACGTCGTCGGGGAGTCCGGTGCCGTCCGGGACGGTGTCCGTGAACACCCGTACCCCGTACCAGGAGTGCAGCGGCGCGCCGATCCCGGCCAGCGTGGCCGTCAGCGTGCTCAGCCGGTCGGCCCGGACGTCCAGACCCAGCCGGTTGCGGTACGAGACACGGTCGAAGGCGCCGAGCGCGCCCGCCCAGTCGCCGCTCAGACCGGGGCGCATGGCGAGCGCGTCGGCATTGCGCACCAGCAGCGACAGCAGCCCGCCGGGGGCCAGCATCCGCGCGACACCGGCCAGCAGCGCGTCCGGCTCCTCGACGTACATCAGCACACCGTGGCACAGCACCACGTCGAAGCTGCCCGGCAGGAAGTGGACACCCGTGTCCCGGCCGTCCCCCTGGACGATCCGCACCCGGTCGCGGATTCCCTCCGGCTCACCGGCCAGGGCCTCCCGCGCCGCCGCGATCATCGTCGGTTCCCGCTCCACGCCGGTCACCTGGTGGCCGGCCCGGGCCAGCCGCAGCGCCTGCGTGCCCTGCCCCATCCCGACGTCGAGCACCCGCAGCCGCTGCCCGACCGGGAACCGCCCGGCTATCTGCTCGTCGAGCTGCCGGGCGACCAGCTCCTGTCGTACGACGTCACGCAGCGCCCCCAGGCCACCCAGCCAGGCCTTCGCCGCGCCCCCGGAGAACGGCTCTGCGCTCAGGGCCGCTCTCCGCGCTTGATCTGCGGCTTGGGCAGCCGGAGCCGGCGCATCTGGAGGGAGCGCATCAGACCGTAGGCGACGGCGCCCTTCTTGTTCTGGTCCGGGAAGCGCTCGGCCAGCCGCTTGCGCAGCCGGAGACCGCTGACGGCCGCGTCGAGCACGATCAGCACGATCACCACGAGCCACAGCAGCAGCGCGATGTTCTTGATCGCCGTGTTGTTGACCACGCTCATGACCAGGATGACCACGGCCAGCGGCAGGAAGAACTCCGCCACGTTGAAGCGGGAGTCGACCCAGTCGCGGGCGAACTTGCGGACCGGGCCCTTGTCACGGGCCGGCAGGTACCGCTCGTCACCGGTGGCCAGCGCCTGGCGCTGCCGCTCCATGGCGGTGCGCCGCTCGTCGCGCTGGCGCCTGGCGGCGTCCTTGCGCGTCGTCGGCGTGTTGGCCACGCTGCGGCGCTGGCTCTGGGCCTGACTGCGCTTGGGCGTGGGCCTGCCCTTGGGGGCCTGCGGGTGACGGGGCTGCGTGGAGTCGGTCAGCGCCTTGTCGGCGGGGGCCTTCTCGTCCTTGGCACGGCTACGGAACACAAAACCCAAGGGTACGGGGTGCCGGGGTGTGGGCCCTAGCGCGGTGGGGAACGATCCGGCAACGCCAGTCGTCTCCATTGGGGACAGAGGGGACGTTGCAGACGGTTCACTCCGGGGGGCACCTACTACCTCTGCCGGAGCGGATCCGACCGCAGTCGTCCTTGGGGATGAGCGCATCGGTCCCCGAACAGTGCGGTAATGGATGCAGGGCCCGTACTGTGGGTTCTGTTGCAGGATCGGTGAGCCGGAGTCCGTCAGAAGGGGGCGCGCGAAGCCCATGAGCGGTGTCATGAAGCGTATGGGGATGATCTTCCGCGCGAAGGCGAACAAGGCCCTGGACAGGGCCGAGGACCCGCGCGAGACCCTGGACTACTCGTACCAGAAGCAGCTCGAACTGCTCCAGAAGGTGCGCCGTGGCGTGGCCGACGTCGCCACCTCCCGCAAGCGCCTCGAACTCCAGCTGAACCAGCTCCAGCAGCAGTCCTCCAAGCTGGAGGACCAGGGCCGCAAGGCGCTCGCGCTCGGCCGTGAGGACCTCGCCCGCGAGGCGCTGTCCCGGCGCGCCGCCCTCCAGCAGCAGGTGACCGACCTGGAGACCCAGCACGCCACGCTCCAGGGCGAGGAGGAGAAGCTCACGCTGGCGGCGCAGCGCCTCCAGGCCAAGGTGGACGCCTTCCGCACGAAGAAGGAGACCATCAAGGCCACCTACACCGCCGCCCAGGCCCAGACCCGCATCGGCGAGGCCTTCTCCGGGATCTCCGAGGAGATGGGCGACGTCGGCCTGGCCATCCAGCGCGCCGAGGACAAGACGCAGCAGCTCCAGGCCCGCGCCGGCGCCATCGACGAGCTGCTCGCCTCCGGGGCGCTCGACGACCCGACCGGCATGGCCAAGGACGACATCGCGGCCGAGCTGGACCGGCTCTCCGGTGGTACGGATGTGGAGCTGGAACTGCAGCGCATGAAGGCCGAGCTCGCCGGAGGGTCGCCCCAGCAGGCGATCGAGGGCGGCACCGGTCAGGGGCAGCAGTCGCAGCAGCCGCAGGACACCCCGCGCTTCGACAAGCAGTAGCCGACGCCTGGAGGGCGACATGGCCGACATGGTCGTGAGGATCATGGGGGAGGGGCAGGTGAGGCTGGCCGACAGCCACCTCGCCGAGCTGAACAGGCTGGACGACGAGCTCCTGGCGGAGACGGAGTCCGGCGACGAGGCAGCCTTCCGCCGCACCCTGGGCGCCCTCCTCGACAAGGTCCGGGACCTGGGCGAACCGCTCCCGGCGGACGCCCTGGAACCCTCCGACCTCATCCTGCCGTCCCCGGACGCCACCCTGGCCGAGGTCCGCGCCCTGCTCGGGGACGACGGCCTGATCCCGGGCTGACGGCCTGGTCCCGGGCCGACGGCCTGGTCCCGGGCTGACGCCGGTCCGGCCCTCGTCGGGCGGGCGGGGGGAGACCCGGTGGGTCCGCCGGGGGCGAGGCGGCGGTTCCGGCGTGTGGGAAGCAGACGTACCGTGCAGACCGTGAGCACCTTCGACCGGGCCCGTTGCCGAGCGGACGCCCACCCCCTCGCGCTGGACGCGGCCATCGCCGCGGGCGTCCTCGTGTGCATGGTCGCGGGCTCTCTCGTCGTCCCGCACGGGGCACACGGTGTGCGGTGGGGCGTCCGTGCCCCCGACCCGCTGAGCCTCGTCCTGATGACACTCGCCGCCGCCGCCCTGGTGCTGCGTCGGCACGCCCCGAAGACGGTGCTCGCCTTCACCGGCGCCGCCTCCGTCGTCGAGTGCGTCACCGGCGACCCCCGCGCCCCCGTCGCGATGGCGGCCGTGGTGGCCCTCTTCACGGTCGCCGCGCGCACCGACCGCCGCACCACCCTGCGGGCCGGCCTGCTCACCATGATCGTGCTGACCACCGCCGCGATGGCCGCCGGCCCCCTCCCGTGGTACGCCCAGGAGAACCTCGCGATCTTCGCCTGGACCGGCATCGGCGCCACCGCGGGCGACGCCGTGCGCAGCAGGCGGGCCGTCGTCCAGGCCATCCGGGAGCGGGCCGAACGCGCGGAGCGGACCCGCGAGGAGGAGGCCCGCCGCCGGGTCGCCGAGGAGCGCCTGCGGATCGCCCGCGACCTGCACGACGTCGTCGCCCACCACATCGCCCTGGTCAACGTGCAGGCGGGGGTGGCCGCGCACGTCATGGACAAGCGTCCCGACCAGGCCAAGGAGGCCCTCGCCCACGTCCGCGAGGCCAGCCGCTCCGCGCTGAACGAACTGCGCGCCACCGTCGGCCTGCTCCGCCAGTCCGGCGACCCCGAGGCCCCCACCGAACCCGCCCCCGGCCTGCACGTCCTCGAAGAGCTGGCCGACACCTTCCGCAACGCCGGCCTGCACGTCGAGGTCGCCCGCGCCGACCAGGGCACCACCCTGCCCGCCGCCGTCGACCTGGCCGCCTACCGGATCGTCCAGGAGGCTCTGACCAACGTGCAGAAGCACGCGGGCCCCGACGCCAAGGCCGAGGTCAGCGTCGTCCGCGTCGGCCCGGCGATCGAGGTCACCGTCCTCGACGACGGATCACACCCATCAGGCGAGAAGGCCACCGCCGAGACCACTGCCGAGACCACCGCCGAGGCCGGCGGCGGCCACGGCCTGCTCGGCATGCGCGAGCGGGTCACCGCCGTGGGCGGCACCCTCACCACCGGTCCCCGTTACGGCGGCGGTTTCCGCGTCCATGCGATCCTGCCGGTCAAGGCCGACACAAACGACCGTGCGCACCGCCGTACGGGCGCTCTGGGGGATTCCGTATGACGATCCGTGTCCTGCTCGCCGACGACCAGGCACTGCTGCGCAGCGCGTTCCGCGTCCTCGTCGACTCCGAGCCCGACATGGAAGTGGTCGGCGAGGCCTCCGACGGCGCCGAGGCGGTGCTGCTGACCAGGGAACGGCAGGCCGACGTCGTCCTGATGGACATCCGGATGCCGGGCACCGACGGCCTCGCCGCCACCCGGCTGATCAGCGCCGACCCCGCCCTCGCCCGGGTCCGGGTGGTCATCCTGACCACCTTCGAGGTCGACGACTACGTCGTGCAGGCGCTGCGCGCGGGCGCCTCCGGTTTCCTCGGCAAGGGCAGCGAGCCCGAGGAACTGCTCAGCGCCATCCGGGTCGCCGCCGAGGGCGAGGCGCTGCTCTCCCCGACGGCCACCAAGGGCCTGATCGCCCGCTTCCTCGCCCAGGGCGACGCGGGCGACGACGGCCGCGACCCCGCCCGCGCGCGGCGCCTCGACGCCCTCACCGGACGGGAGCGCCAGGTCCTCGTCCAGGTCGCCGGCGGGCACTCCAACGACGAGATCGCCGAGCGCCTGGAGGTCAGCCCGCTGACCGTGAAGACGCACGTCAACCGGGCCATGGCCAAGCTGGGCGCGCGGGACCGGGCGCAGCTCGTGGTGATCGCGTACGAATCGGGGCTGGTCCGTCCGCGGATGGACTGATCTCCACCCGGGTGTACTGCGGGCGGAGTAGGCGCCGGAGTGGGGAACGGCACCCAGGGCCGACATGACCGGGGCCGGGCATGGGCGAGGGTGGTGCGGTGGGCGCTCACAGGTGCCCCCTCTGTCGCTCACTGCCGTCGCCGGAGTCCGCCCCGGCGGCCGAGGAGCCGGAGCCCGCGGCCGTATGACGGTCCCGTGACCGACGGCCGTACCCGGGACACCACCGGGTACGGCCGTCGGCGCGGTGTCCGTTCCGTATGCTGACGCTTCGAACGGTCATGCGGCGAGGAGGAGTTCGAGCGTGCCGCTGCGCAAGGACGACCCGAGGTCCGTCGGCGGTTACAAGCTGGTCGACCGGCTCGGGGCCGGCGGCATGGGCGCCGTCTACCGGGGGCGGTCGCGCTCCGGACGCGAGGTCGCCGTCAAGGTGGTGCACGCCCAGTACGCCGAGGACCCCGTCTTCCGCTCCCGGTTCCGGCAGGAGGTCGAGGCCGCCCGCCGGGTGAGCGGCGCCTTCACCGCGCCCGTGGTGGACGCCGACCCCGAGGCCGCCCGGCCCTGGATGGCGACCCAGTACGTGGCCGGGCGCTCGCTGGCCGACCGGCTGCGCGACCGCGGCCCGCTGCGCGACGCCGAACTGCGGAGCCTCGCCCTCGGGTTGGTGGAGGCGCTGCGGGACATCCACCGGGCCGGGGTGGTGCACCGGGACCTCAAACCGGCCAACGTGCTGATCGCGCAGGACGGTCCCCGCGTCATCGACTTCGGCATCTCCCGCGCCGCCGAGAACCACCAGACCCTCACCGAGACCGGCCAGATGATCGGCACCCCGCCGTTCATGTCCCCGGAGCAGCTCACCGACGCCCGTACCGTCGGTCCCGCCTCGGACGTCTTCTCGCTCGGCGCGCTGCTGGTGTACTGCGCCACCGGGCACGGCCCCTTCGACGCCGACAGCCCCTATCTGACCGCCTACCGGGTGGTCCACCACGAGCCCGTGCTCGACGGCGTGGCCGGCCCGCTGCGCGCGGTCCTGGAGCGCTGTCTGCACAAGGAGGCCGCCCGGCGGCCCGGACTGGACGAGCTGGCACAGGAGTTGTCGGACGTCCTGCCCGAACCGGCGGCGGACGACCCGGCGGTGCCCGGGACATCGGCGGCCGACCCGCACACCGTGGGCCCGCGCGGCGGGTTCCGGCCGCCCGGAGCGGAGACCGGTCCGGGCGCCGGCGCCGACCCGGCGACCGGCACCGGCTCCGGCCGCCGCCGGGAGCGAGGCCACGGCAGGGAGCGAGGCCGCGGCAGGGGCCGCCGTACGCTCTGGGCGGCGGTCGGCACGGTGGGCGCGCTGAGCCTGGGGCTGCTGGGGTACGTCCGGTTCGGACCGGGTTTCCCGGACGCCCCCCGGGCGGCGACCTCCGCCACGGCCTCCCGCTGGACGGCGCCCCCCGCCGGCTGGCGGCCCTGGGGGACCACGGTGTTCAAGCCGGCGGACCGGGGCGGGGTCAGGGCGCTGGGCGGCGCGCCGCCGGACAGCCAGTCCGCGTGCCTGAGCCAGGGCGACGCCGTCTACTGCGGGGGCGACGGAGTCCTGCCGGTACGACTGGACGGCCGGACCGGCCGGACGGCCTGGCGGGCCCCACTGGCACCGCCCGGCACCGACTACGCCGAGTACCACTCCTCGGTCCTCGGCGCCTACGACGGCGTCGTCGTGGTCCACGAGACCGTCGCCGAGCAGGGCGCCGCGAGCGACCCGGCCCACGTCGTCGCCCTGGACGCGGCGAGCGGCGACGAACTGTGGACCCGCAGGACCCACGACGACAACGCGAGCCTGGTGATGTCGGGTGACGTGGTCCTGACCGCCGAGAGCGACGGCCGGACCGTGACGGCCCGCGTCGCCCGCACGGGCGAGGCGCGCTGGACCATGAGCCTGCCCGCCCGCACCTACTGCACGTTCGTGTCGGCCGGCACCGGCCTGTACGCCCAGTGCTACCCCACGAACCAGAACGCGAAGTACGCCACGATCCTCCAGCTGGACCGCGCCGACGGAACGGTCCTGGCGCGTCAGCAGGTCCCCTTCGAGAGCGGCTTCCTCGGCCTCGTCGACGGGCGTCCGGCCCTGCTGCTGGCCGCCGACGGGAGCGGCTCGGTGTCCCTGGAGGACTCCACCTTCGCCAGGATCCTCCTGACCGACCCGTCGACCGGCGGCCGGACGACGACGAAGCTCGCGAGGACGTACGAGGGCTCGGTGACGCTGGCCTCCGACACGCTGTGGATCACGGCCTCGAACGGCCAGGTCACGGCGGTGTCCCCGCGGACCGGTAAGGAACTCTGGCAGACCCGCACCAGCGTGGAGAACTCCGGCTCCCCGACCTACGACCCCCGCACCCGCACCCTGTACCTGGCCAGCCCCAGCGGCCGGGTGGCCGCCGTGGACACCCGCAAGGGCACGCTTCTCTGGCAGACCGACCCCCGGGTGCAACGCGCCTCGACGGGCGGCGCCGCCGATCCCCAGGCCCTGCTCTACGGCGGCGCGCTGACCGTCGTGACCCCCGACGGCACCCTGTTCAGCCTCGACCCCGCGGACCCCGAGCGGAAGTCCGGCTCGGGGTGACGCGCGGGGAGGCGGCTACGGCAGCGCCAGCATCCGCTCCAGCGCCAGCTTGGCGAACGTCTCCGTCTCCTTGTCGACCTCGATCCGGTTGACCAGGTTGCCCTCGGCCAGCGACTCCAGGGTCCACACGAGGTGGGGGAGGTCGATGCGGTTCATGGTCGAGCAGAAGCAGACCGTCCTGTCCAGGAAGACGATCTCCTTGCCCTCCGGGGCGAAACGGTTCGCGAGCCGGCGGACCAGGTTCAGCTCGGTGCCGATCGCCCACTTGGAACCGGCGGGCGCGGCCTCCAGCGCCTTGATGATGTACTCCGTCGAGCCGACGTGGTCGGCGGCGGCGACCACCTCGTGCCGGCACTCCGGGTGGACCAGCACGTTGACGCCCGGGATGCGCGCGCGCACGTCGTTGACCGAGTCCAGCGAGAAACGGCCGTGCACCGAGCAGTGGCCGCGCCACAGGATCATCTTCGCGGCCCGCAGCTGGTCGGCGGTGAGGCCGCCGTTCGGCTTGTGCGGGTTGTAGACGACGCAGTCCTCCAGGGACATGCCCATGTCCCGCACCGCCGTGTTGCGGCCCAGGTGCTGGTCGGGCAGGAACAGCACCTTCTCGCCCTGCTCGAAGGCCCACTCCAGGGCCCGCTGCGCGTTCGACGAGGTGCAGATGGTGCCCCCGTGCCTGCCGGTGAACGCCTTGATGTCCGCGGAGGAGTTCATGTAGGAGACGGGGACCACCTGCTCGGCGATCCCGGCCTCGGTGAGCACGTCCCAGCACTCGGCGACCTGCTCGGCGGTCGCCATGTCGGCCATGGAGCAGCCGGCGGCGAGGTCGGGCAGGACCACCTTCTGGTCGTCCGACGTCAGGATGTCGGCGGACTCGGCCATGAAGTGCACACCGCAGAACACGATGTACTCGGCCTCCGGGCGGGCGGCCGCGTCCCGGGCCAGCTTGAAGGAGTCGCCCGTGACGTCGGCGAACTGGATGACCTCGTCGCGCTGGTAGTGGTGGCCGAGCACGAAGACCTTGTCGCCGAGCTTCTCCTTGGCCGCGCGGGCGCGGGCGACCAGGTCCGGGTCGGACGGCGAGGGCAGGTCACCGGGACACTCGACACCCCGCTCGCTCCTCGGGTCGGCCTCACGGCCGAGCAGCAGCAGGGCGAGCGGAGACGGCTGTACGTCGAGCTCCGGGATCTGGGCGGTGGTCACGGCACGCACCCTTTCTACTTTTCGTCTTTCTGACGTTATCTATCATAACTGCTTCACGTCACTTTGACGATGGCGATAGCGTCGATGTGACATCAATCCCGGTGCCGCACATGTGCGAGCATGAAGAGGTAGAGAAAAAGCTAGAACGCGAGAACGCGAACGCCGGCCCGGAATGAATCAGCGGACCCGCCGGTTGCACTCGTCGGCAAGCAGTCTCCGTACAACCCGGGAGAGATGTAGATGTCCGTATCGGACGAGACCAGCACCGCCACCGACGGCATCATCCTGAGTGACGCCGCCGCGGCCAAGGTCAAGGCCCTGCTCGACCAGGAAGGGCGCGACGACCTCGCCCTGCGTGTCGCCGTCCAGCCCGGTGGCTGCTCCGGCCTGCGTTACCAGCTCTTCTTCGACGAGCGGTCCCTCGACGGTGACGTCGTCAAGGACTTCGGCGGCGTCAAGGTCGTCACCGACCGGATGAGCGCCCCGTACCTGGGCGGTGCGTCGATCGACTTCGTCGACACCATCGAGAAGCAGGGCTTCACGATCGACAACCCGAACGCGACGGGTTCCTGCGCCTGCGGCGACTCCTTCAGCTGAGCCGTAGCACAGGCGGACGAAGGCGGCGGCCCCTTTCCGGGGCCGCCGCCTTCGGGCGTTCTCAGCCCAGCTGCGGGTTCAGCGTCGTCGGCCGCTCCTTCGGCACGGCCCTGCCGTCCGTGCCGACCACCTTCCGGCCGTCCAGCGGGGCGTCCAGACGCACCGCCCGGTGGTACTGCTTGGCGATCATCACGCAGACCTTGTCCGGCCAGGGGGTCGCCGTGACCTTCACCACGACCTGTTCCGAGCCCTCGTCCGCCGTCACCTTGTAGTCGGCGCACACCCCGCCCGTGAAGGCCACCACCAGCTCGCGGCCGTCCGTGGTGTAGCCGTCGGCCTTCACGTCCCTCGGCGCGGCACCGGTGCTCGCCGAGGGGGTGGCCGCGGGCGCCAGGTACGTCGGGTCCACCGCCGGATAGGTGACCGTGTAGGTGTCCTCCGCCCCCGCGCCGCGCACCTGGAACAGCCAGGACGGCACCAGGGCCTGCCGGCCCGCGACCGAGTGCGCGGCCAGCCCGAACACGGCCTTCTCGACCACCGCCGGGGAGGCGGACGGCGTCGACGCGGCGCACGGCTGCTCCAGCCGGTCCTTCTGCGGTACGGAACTCGTGCAGCCGCCGATGCCCATCCGGCGGCCGATGCCGGGTGCCGCGTTCAGCAGGGCCAGCGTCTTCTCGGCGCTCAGCACGGGATACGTGTCGCCCTTCGCCGGCGTCGCGAGCATCCCGTTGCCGCCGACCAGCTCGCCCCGCCCGCTCACGGTCAGCCCGGTCGACCAGCCGTACGTAGGCAGGCCGCCGACCTCCGGAGCGGCGTTCACCACCCGCTGCGCGCCCATCACCTGGCTCGCGTCGAGCTTCGCGTCGTCCTGGCCGAGTGCCTTCAGAACCGGCGCCGCCGCCTTCTTTGCCGCGGCGACGCTCACCGGGGCACCCGCCGGCGCGATCGGGTCCTGGGCACACACCGGCCCGCTCTTGCAGTCGTCGGCGCCGGGGGCGTAGCGGCTGTACGTCCAGATGCCCGTTCCGGTCCTGTTCACCTGGAGCGACCCGCCGGAGCCGTCGTTGGCGGTGCCGGCCTTCCACACCTGCCCCTCGGCCACCGGGGTCCCCTCGATGCCGAGCGCCTTCGCCAGTGCGGCCACCCGGTCCTTCGAGACCTCACCGGACGGCTGGTACACGGCGGCCGAGGCGGGCCCGCCGGGAAGTGTGCCGCCGGCGCGGTAGGCCACGCCGTACGGGTTGGGCTCGCCGGGAGCGATGCCGTTGCCGGCGGCGGAGAAGCCGTCCAGGGCGAGGGGCGGGGGAGCGGAGCCGCCGGACGCCCCCGCCGCACCGGTACCGGTGTGCCCGGCCGCCAGGTAGGCGCCACCGCCCCCGACCAGGAGCACGGCGGCGGCCACCGAGGCGACGACGAGGGCGGGCGTCAGACGCCGGGCGGGACGTCCGGCCGCAGCACCCTCGGAAGCATCGGCGACACCGGAGAGACCGACGACATGCGCCCCGGCAGCCACGGCCGACCCGGGGACGCCCTCGGCGGCGGGGGCCGGCGTCGTCTCGGGGGCTGCTTCCGGGGCGGCGGCTCGTTCCGGTTCGGGGGTGGCGGCTGTGGCGGGGGTGGTGGTTTCCGGGGCGGCGGCTCGTGCCGGTTCGGGGGTGGCGGCTGTGGCGGGGGTGGTGGTT
>NZ_JBEYJU010000038.1:73858-79107 GCF_040703965.1 Streptomyces sp. NPDC006655
CTGTGGCGGGGGTGGTGGTTTCCGGGGCGGCGGCTCGTGCCGGTTCGGGGGTGGCGGCTGTGGCGGGGGTGGTGGTTTCCGGGGCGGCGGCTCGTTCCGGCTCGGGGGTGGCGGCCGCGGCGGAGGCGGTGGTTTCCGGGGCGGCGGTCCGTGCCGGTTCGGGGGTGGCCGTCGCGGTGGGGGCTGTCGTCGGTTCCGGGGCGGGAGTCGGCGTGGGGGCGGCCTCGGCGGGCGGGTCCGGCGTCGGCCCAGGGGCCGCCTTCGCCGCGGGTGCCTTCTTCGGCTCGGGGGTCTCCTCGGTGGCATGGGCCGTCCCCGGGGCGGAGCCCTCCTCCGGCTCGGAGCCGGTCGCCGGTCGCGAGGACGCCTCCGACTCGGTGGCCCGTGCCCGCGCCGAGGGCTGCTCGGACTCGGTGGCGTCCGGGGTCGGGGGCTCGTGTGCGGTGCCCTCGCCGGAGCCCTTGTCGGCCCGGGCGCCGGGCTCGGCGGGCTCCGGTGACTCCGGGGCCTCCTGGGCCTCGGGGGGCTCCCCGGCGGCGCCCGCGGCCGCGTCCTCGTCGTTCTCGGGTCGCTCGCTCTTCACCGCATCGCTCCTTGCCGTGTCGTATCCCGCCTCCCCTGCACGGGGGACGGCGATGGGACGCGGAAGGGGGGCGCGCGGTTCCCTGGGAACGCGCCGGGCGGAACCCGACGCAGCGCCGGCTAGTCGCCGTACTCGGACATCGCGTCCAGCAGTCTCGCGGACTTCTTCGGCACGACCACCCCGTGGATGAGTGACGGCGGCACCGGGCGGGCATCGCCGTGCTCAGGAACCACCCAGTGCGGGGCCATCCGCGCGCAGTCCCCCCGCAGCGACGCCAGGTCGCCGTCGAGGTCGGCCGGAGCGGGGGCGTGGACCTTGAGGTTCGTCATGACGGCACCGTATGCACGCCGGAGGCCGCGAAGAAAGATCTACTATCGGGTAGTTTTGGCACCTTCAGGCCGCCCGCGCCGACCCGGTAGCGTTAACTGTCACTCACGCCTCCCCTCAGGAGAGTCCCAGCCGTGCGCATCGCAGTCACCGGCTCCATCGCCACCGACCACCTCATGACCTTCCCCGGCCGCTTCGCGGACCAGTTGGTCGCGGACCAGTTGCACACCGTCTCGCTGTCCTTCCTGGTCGACAACCTGGACGTGCGCCGCGGCGGTGTCGGCGCGAACATCGCGTTCGGCATGGGACAGCTCGGCACCCGGCCGATCCTGGTCGGCGCGGCGGGCTTCGACTTCGACGACTACCGGGCCTGGCTCGACCGGCACGGCGTCGACACGGAGTCCGTCCGCATCTCGGAGACCCTGCACACCGCCCGTTTCGTGTGCACGACCGACGCCGACCACAACCAGATCGGCTCCTTCTACACGGGCGCGATGAGCGAAGCCCGGCAGATCGAGCTCAAGACGGTGGCCGACCGGGTCGGCGGCCTCGACCTGGTCCTGATCGGCGCGGACGACCCCGAGGGGATGCTCCGGCACACGGAGGAGTGCCGCGCCCGCGCGATCCCGTTCGCGGCGGACTTCTCCCAGCAGATCGCCCGGATGGACGGCGACGAGATCCGGATACTGCTGGAGGGCGCCACGTACCTCTTCTCCAACGAGTACGAGAAGGGGCTGATCGAGACCAAGACCGGCTGGACCGACGAGGAGATCCTCGCGAAGGTCGGCCACCGGGTCACCACGCTCGGCGCGCGCGGGGTGCGGATCGAGCGGGTCGGCGAGGAGCCGATCGAGGTCGGCTGCCCCGACGAGGAGCGCAAGGCCGACCCGACGGGCGTGGGCGACGCGTTCCGCGCGGGGTTCCTGTCCGGACTCGCGTGGAGGGTCTCGCTGGAGCGGGCGGCTCAGGTCGGGTGCATGCTGGCCACGCTCGTCATCGAGACGGTGGGTACGCAGGAGTACCAGTTGCGCCGGGGGCACTTCATGGAGCGGTTCACCAAGGCGTACGGGGACGAGGCGGCCGAAGAGGTCCGGGGGCATCTGGTCTGAGTCGCGGGTGCGGCGGCGTGGGGGCCGGTCGCGCCCACGCGGCGGCAGCCGCAGGCGCGACACCGCCCCGCGCTCCTGGCGGGGCCCTCAGGTGAGCCGGCGTACCAGGTAGGCCGTTCCTCCTTCCGCCGGCTCCTCACCGACGTACTCCTGGTCCCGCATCTCGCACCACGCCGGGATGTCGAGTCGTGCCGCCTCGTCGTCGGACAGGACCCGCACCCGGCCGCCCACCGGCACCGTCCCGATGACCTTCGCCAGCTCGATGACCGGGATCGGGCAGCGCTTGCCGAGCGAGTCGACGACCACGTCCGCCGCCTGCGGCACGACCGTCGCGCCCGCCGGGGCGCCCAGTTTCTCCCGCACCCCGGCCACCACCCCCGGCAGCACCTCGAGGAACCGCGCCACGTCC
Organism: Streptomyces sp. NPDC006655; assembly: GCF_040703965.1. Lineage (NCBI taxonomy): Bacteria > Bacillati > Actinomycetota > Actinomycetes > Kitasatosporales > Streptomycetaceae > Streptomyces > Streptomyces sp. NPDC006655. Next base: position 76,287 of record NZ_JBEYJU010000038.1, read on the forward strand.
GCCTCCGCCGCGCCCGCGGGCAGCGACACCCGTACGTTCCCCTCGCTCAGGACGCCCATCGCCTTGAGGACATGGCTCGGTGTCAGGGTGCTGCTCGTGCAGGACGACCCCGAAGACACCGAGAAACCCTCCCGGTCCAGCTCATGGAGCAGGGTCTCGCCGTCGACATAGAGACAGGAGAAGGTGACGATCCCGGGCAGCCGCCGCTCCGCGTCCCCCACCACCTCCACGTCCGGCACCGACTGCGCCACCCGCGCCCGGATCCGCGCCGTCAGTTCCCGCAGCCGTACGGCCTCCTGCTCGGCCTCCGCCCGCACGGCCCGCAGCGACGCCGCCGCCGCGACGATCGCCGGCAGGTTCTCGAAGCCGGGCGCCCGCCCCGACTCCCGTTCGTCCGCGGCCCCTTGGACGGCGAACCGCACGCCCTTGCGTACGACGAGCAGCCCCACCCCGGCCGGCCCGCCCCATTTGTGCGCACTCGCCGCGAGCAGTGACCAGTCGCCCTCCACCCGTCCCCACCCCAGCGACTGCGCCGCGTCCACCAGCAACGGCACCCCGGCCGCCCGGCACACCTCGGCCACCTCCGCCACCGGCTGCACGGTGCCCACCTCGTGGTTGGCCGACTGGAGACAGGCGAGCGCGGTGTCCGGGCGCAGCGCGGACGCGTAGGAACCGGCGTCCACCGCTCCCGTCCGCCCCACCGGCACCCGGGTCACGGCTCCGCCCTCCGTCTCCCACAGCTCGGCCGAATGGAGAACGGAGGAGTGTTCGACGGCTGACACGATCAGGTGACGTCCGGTCCGGCGCCGGCCGGCCAACGCCCCGGCGACACCCGTGTGGACGGCGCGCGTACCGGAAGAGGTGAACGTCAGCTCGTCCGGCCGGCAGCCCACGGCCTCGGCCGCCGCCTCCCGCGCCGCGTCCAGCAGCATCCGCGCCTTGCGGCCTTCGCGGTAGAGACGGGAAGGGTCGGCCCAGCCGTCGTCCAGAGCGGCCACCAGTGCCTGCCGGGCGACGGGATGGAGAGGGGCAGCCGACGCTGCGTCGAAGTAGGACACACAGCAACGTTAAAACGTCCGTCGAGAGCGACTCCCGACGGGCGCGAGGCTGTGCCTATATGCGGCTCCGCCGCGATGGGGGTCCCCCCGCTCGAGCGAAGCCGAGAGTGGGGGAGCGACCAGCCACAGCGCACCCGCACTCGTCCACGAAACCGCATCAACCCGAGCTATTGGGTGCCCAATCCCACCCTTAAGGAGTGAGTGGCGGCGCGTATGCCCCCCTCCCCGCGAACCCCCGAAGGGCGTCGGCTAGGGTTTGGTCCGCATAAACATCCAAACCCCTGCCCGACGCAGGGCGGCGACCGACCAGCGAGAAGGCCGCAGCCGAACCGCGCGGGCGAGACTCTCGGGAAGGCGCTACGTGAGTCCCAACGGCTCCGACCGCTCGCCGCGGCGCCCGATGCGGCGGAAGCTGCTGCAGGCAATGACCGCGGGCCTGGTCCTTGCGACCGCTACAGGTTGCACATACAAGGACTTCCCCCGCCTTGGTATGCCCACCCCGACCACGGAAGAGGCTCCGCGGATCCTCTCCCTGTGGCAGGGGTCCTGGGCCGCCGCGCTCGCCGTCGGCGTGCTGGTGTGGGGTCTGATCATCTGGAGCGCCATCTTCCACCGGCGCAGCCGCACCAAGATCGAGGTTCCGGCCCAGACCCGGTACAACATGCCGATCGAGGCCCTGTACACGGTGGTCCCGATCATCATCATCTCGGTGCTGTTCTACTTCACCGCGCGCGATGAGACGAAGCTCCTGAGCCTCAGCAAGAAGCCCGACGTCACGGTCAACGTGGTCGGCTTCCAGTGGAGCTGGGGCTTCAACTACATCACGCCCGTCGACGGTGTCACCGGAGACGCGAAGACCGACGCGAACCTGGACGCGATCCCGGACCGGTTCAAGAAGGACTTCCCGGCCGCCGCCGGCGGTGTCTACGACGTCGGCACGCCGGGTACCAGGAACCCGCAGACGGGCAACCCCGGTCCGACGCTCTGGCTCCCCGAGGGTGAGACCGTCCGCTTCGTCCTCACCTCGCGTGACGTCATCCACTCCTTCTGGGTGGTGCCGTTCCTCATGAAGATGGACGTCATCCCGGGACACACCAACTCGTTCCAGGTGACCCCGAACCAGCAGGGCACCTTCCTCGGCAAGTGCGCCGAGCTCTGCGGCGTCGACCACTCCCGGATGCTGTTCAACGTGAAGGTCGTCTCCCCCGAGCGGTACCAGCAGCACCTCAAGGACCTCGCCAAGAAGGGGCAGACCGGTTACATTCCCGCCGGCATCGCGCAGACGAGCCACGAGAAGAACCGGGAGACGAACAACCTGTGAGCATCCTCAACGAACCCCAGGGTGCCGCGGCAGCTGACGGCTCTTACGCAGATGAGCTGCCGGTCAGGCGCAAGCAGCCCGGCAACGTGGTCATCAAGTGGCTCACCACCACCGACCACAAGACCATCGGAACGCTGTATCTGGTCACGTCGTTCGCGTTCTTCCTGATCGGTGGAGTGATGGCGCTGCTCATGCGCGCCGAACTCGCTCGCCCCGGTCTGCAGATCATGTCGAACGAGCAGTTCAACCAGGCGTTCACGATGCACGGCACGATCATGCTGCTGATGTTCGCGACGCCGCTGTTCGCCGGCTTCACGAACTGGATCATGCCGCTCCAGATCGGCGCGCCGGACGTCGCCTTCCCGCGGCTGAACATGTTCGCCTACTGGCTCTACCTGTTCGGCTCGACCATCGCCGTCGGCGGCTTCCTCACCCCGCAGGG
>NZ_JBEYJU010000039.1:0-78871 GCF_040703965.1 Streptomyces sp. NPDC006655
CTTCGATACCTTACGCTCTTCGGATATGTCACCGGCGGCCCGCTCGGGTGGAGTCGGGGTCAGTTCGCGGTCAGTCGGGTGGAGTCGGGGTCAGTTCGCGGTCAGTCGGGTGGAGTCGGGGTCAGTTCGCGGTCAGTCGGGCGACGGCCTCGTCCACCGTCAGCTCCTCGCGCTCGCCCGTCCTGCGGTCCTTCAGCTCCAGCACACCCTCGCCGGAGCGGCGGCCCGCGACCAGGATCTGCGGTACGCCGATGAGCTCCGCGTCCGTGAACTTCACGCCCGGGGAGACCCCGGCCCGGTCGTCGACCAGGACGCGCAGGCCGGCCTCCCGCAGCCGCTCGGAGACGTCGAGGGCGAGTTCGGTCTGCAGCGCCTTGCCCGCGGCGACCACGTGGACGTCGGCCGGGGCGACCTCGCGGGGCCAGACCAGGCCGTGCTCGTCGGCGGTCTGCTCGGCGAGGGCGGCGACGGCGCGCGAGACGCCGATGCCGTAGGAGCCCATGGTGACCCGGACCGGCTTGCCGTTCTGCCCGAGGACGTCGAGCTTGAGGGCGTCGGCGTACTTGCGGCCGAGCTGGAAGATGTGCCCGATCTCGATGGCGCGGTCCAGCTTGAGGCCGGTGCCGCACTTCGGGCAGGGGTCGCCCTCCAGCACCACGACCACGTCGACGTACTCGTCCACGGTGAAGTCACGGTCCGCCACGACGTTCTTCGCGTGCGTGCCCTCCTTGTTGGCGCCGGTGATCCAGGAGGTGCCGGGCGCCACCCGCGGGTCGGCGATGTACTTCACCTTCTCGCCGAGACCCTGCGGGCCGACGTAGCCGCGGACCAGGTCGGGACGGCCGGCGAAGTCGGTCTCGGTGACCAGCTCCACGGTGGCCGGGGCGAAGTGCTCCTCGACCTTGCCCATGTCGACCTCCCGGTCACCCGGCACGCCGATGGCCACGATCTCGCCGTCGACCTTCACCAGGAGGTTCTTCAGGGTGTCGGAGGCCTGCACGCCGAGGTGCGCGGCGAGGGTCTCGATGGTCGGGGTGTCCGGGGTGGGGATCTCCTCCAGGGCGGGCACCTCGGTGGCGTCGACCGGCTTCAGCGTGTACGAGATCGCCTCGGTGTTCGCTGCGAAGTCGCAGTTCGGGCAGTCGGCGAAGGTGTCCTCGCCGGCCTCGGCCGGAGCCAGGAACTCCTCCGACTTCGAGCCGCCCATGGCGCCCGCGGTGGCGGCGACGATCCGGTAGTCGAGACCGAGGCGCTCGAAGATCCGCTGGTAGGCCTGGCGGTGCAGGGCGTACGACGTGCCCAGGCCCTCGTCGTCCAGGTCGAAGGAGTAGGAGTCCTTCATCAGGAACTCGCGGCCGCGCAGGATGCCGGCCCGCGGACGGGCCTCGTCCCGGTACTTGCTCTGGATCTGGTAGAGGATGACCGGCAGGTCCTTGTAGGAGGACGCCTGGTCCTTCACCAGCAGGGTGAAGATCTCCTCGTGGGTGGGGCCGAGCAGGTAGTCGCCGCCCTTGCGGTCCTGGAGGCGGAACAGCTCGGCGCCGTACTCGTCCCAGCGACCGGTCGCCTCGTACGGCTCCCGGGGCAGGAGGGCCGGCAGCAGCACCTCCTGGGCGCCGATCGCGTCCATCTCCTCGCGGACGATCCGCTCGATGTTGGACAGCACCTTCAGGCCGAGCGGCAGCCACGACCAGATACCGGCGGCCGTGCGGCGGACGTAGCCGGCGCGGACGAGGAGCTTGTGGCTGAGGACCTCGGCGTCCGCCGGGTCGTCACGCAGCGTCTTCGCCAGCAAGTGGGACATGCGTTGGACCGGTGCGTTCGCCATGGTTCTCGTACTCCTGCCGGGAAAGGTTGATGGCTAGGAGGTTAGCCGGGCCTGCTGTGCCGGTGGAAATCCGTTATCGGCGATCGGCTCAGCGGCGGCGCAGCGGCAGCGGGGCGCCCATCACGGCGTACGGCTTGGCGGCGCTCGGGAAGTGCACCTGGCGGGCGAGGTCGACATAGCCGAGCGAGTGGTAGAGGCCGCGGGCCGGGCTGTCGGTGTCGATCGCGGAGAGGATCGAGCGGGGTTCGGCGGCGCCGTCGGTGATCATGGTGATCAGGCGGCGGCCGACACCGCGGTTCTGGTGGTGCGGGTGGACGTGCAGCTCGGTGATGACGAAGGAGTCGTCGAGCCAGTCGGCGTGGCCCTGGGCACGGAGGTAGGGCTCCACGACGGTGGACCACCAGTGGGTGCGGGAGTTGGGCATGCCGTAGACGAAGCCGACGAGGCGGCCCTCGTCCGTCGCGCCGAGTGCCCTCGCCCCGGGGTACTGCATGTGGCGCAGGACGATCTGCCGGCGGACCGCTACCTCGTCGGGGCCCAGGCCGAAGGCGACGGCTTGGACCGCCAGGGCCTCGTCCACGTGCGAGAGGAGGTCCAGGGGGCCGATCACGAGGGTCATGTGGGGAGAGGTTACAGGGGGTTCCGGTTCGCCGTCCGGGTGCGGGTTGTGCGCCGTGGGCTTCGGGCTAGAACAGCACGCTCATGAACGCGCCGACCTCCTGGAAGCCCACTCTCAGGTACGTCCTTCTCGCCGCCGTGTTGAAGTCGTTCACGTAGAGGCTGACGAGCGGGGCCACGTCGGCGAGGGCGTACCGCAGGACCGCTGCCATCGCGGGGGCGGCCAGACCCTGGCCGCGGTACTCGGGGGCCACCCAGACACCCTGGATCTGGCAGGCCTCGGCCGTCGCCGCGCCGATCTCCGCCTTGAAGACGACCTTGCCGTGCTCGTCGAGCCGGGCGAACGAGCGGCCGGCACCGACCAGTTCGGCGACCCTCGCCTGGTAGAGGAGGCCGCCGTCACCGGCCAGCGGGGAGACGCCCACCTCCTCGGTGAACATCGCCACGCACGCCGGCATGATCGTCTCCATCTCGTCCTTGCGGATGCGGCGGACGTACGGATCCGGGGCTATGTCGGCGGACATGCGGTCGGTGACCATCAGGGGCTGGCGGGCGCGGACCTCGCGGGCCGGCCCCCAGTGGGGTTCCAGCAGGCGCCACAGCTGGGCGGTCGCCTCGGCGGGGCCGACGATGGAGGAGCAACGGCGGCCCGCCCTGCGGGCGCGGTCGGCGAAGGCGCGGATCGCGCGGGGGGTGGCGCAGATCGGGACGAGGTTGGCGCCGGCGTAGCAGAGGGACGTGAGCATGCCGTCCTCGTACCAGCCCCACATCTCGCCGCCGAGGCGCCAGGGGTCGAGGCCGGCCACCTGGACACGCGAGGTCACGAAGGCGTTCGCGACCGGCTCGCGGTCGAGTACCGCGAGCGCGGCGTCCAGGTCACTCGGTTCGAGCACCCGTGAGGTGGTCTGCGTCAACACGTGCGGGGCCTCACGCTGAGGGGTTCTGCTTGATCTCCGCACTGTACCTGCGGAAGCTGAGCGGTGCCGCGCCGGTGTGGGTTGCCGTTGGCTGGTTGGTGCTGTCAACCCTGGTTGCCGTTTGGGCGCCTACGAGCCCGGGAGGGCCTGCCGGGACGCGGGTGCGGACCGTGTGTGGCTGGTCGCGCAGTTCCTCCCCCAGCCTTCGGCTGGGGGACCCCCAGCGCCCCCTTCGGGGCGCGCTCTTCGGGGCGCTTCTCAGCCGGCCACCGACACCGACGGCTCGCCCGACTCCGTGCCGGCCGCCTCCATCTGTTCGGCCAGCTTCATGGCCTCCTCGATGAGGGTCTCCACGATCTTGGACTCCGGCACCGTCTTGATGACCTCGCCCTTGACGAAGATCTGGCCCTTGCCGTTGCCGGAGGCGACGCCGAGGTCGGCCTCGCGTGCCTCGCCGGGGCCGTTGACGACGCATCCCATGACGGCGACGCGCAGCGGGACCTCCATGCCGGTCAGGCCCGCGGTGACCTCTTCGGCCAGCTTGTAGACGTCGACCTGGGCGCGGCCGCAGGACGGGCAGGAGACGATCTCCAGGCCGCGCTGCCTGAGGTTGAGGGACTCCAGGATCTGGTTGCCGACCTTGACCTCCTCGACCGGCGGCGCGGAGAGGGAGACCCGGATGGTGTCGCCGATGCCCTGGGAGAGGAGGGCGCCGAAGGCGACCGCGGACTTGATCGTGCCCTGGAAGGCCGGGCCCGCCTCGGTGACGCCGAGGTGCAGGGGGTACTCGCACTGGGCGGCGAGCTGCCGGTAGGCCTCGATCATCACGACCGGGTCGTTGTGCTTGACGGAGATCTTGATGTCCCGGAAGTCGTGCTCCTCGAAGAGGGACGCCTCCCACAGGGCCGACTCGACCAGCGCCTCGGGGGTCGCCTTGCCGTACTTCTGGAGCAGCCGGCGGTCCAGGGAGCCGGCGTTGACGCCGATGCGGATCGGGGTGCCGTGGTCCTTGGCGGCCCGCGCGATCTCCTTGACCTTGTCGTCGAACTGCTTGATGTTGCCGGGGTTGACGCGGACGGCGGCACAGCCGGCCTCGATCGCGGCGAAGACGTACTTCGGCTGGAAGTGGATGTCCGCGATGACCGGGATCTGGGACTTCCTCGCGATCGTCGCGAGGGCGTCGGCGTCGTCCTGGGTGGGGCAGGCGACCCGGACGATCTGGCAGCCGGACGCCGTCAGCTCGGCGATCTGCTGGAGGGTCGCGCCGATGTCGGACGTACGGGTCGTCGTCATCGACTGGACCGAGACCGGGGCGTCCCCGCCGACCGCCACGGAGCCGACCTGGATCTGCCGGCTCTTCCGGCGCTCGGCGAGCTTGGTCGGAACGGACGGCATGCCGAGAGAAATCGCAGTCATCTGCTGTGCAACCCCAAGTCGTGGATCTAGGTCCAGGTCCCGTCGTAAGCGGGTTCCAGGCTCCGAGATTACGGCACCGGCACCCGGGCGAGCACATCCCCCACCCGTAAACCCACTCGATGGAAGCGGCCCGGGACACGGTGTCCCGGGCCGCCTCGAACGGTGCGTGGCTAGGAGATTTTGACCGGGTTAACTACATCCGCGACCAGGACCAGCAGGGTGAAGCAGACGAAGATCCCGGCCACCACATAAGCCACCGGCATCAGCTTCGCCACGTCGAACGGGCCCGGGTCCGGGCGGCGGAGCACCCTTGCCAGGTTGCGGCGCAGGGACTCCCACAGGGCGCCCGCGATGTGCCCGCCGTCGAGCGGGAGCAGCGGGAGCATGTTGAAGAGGAACAGGGAGAGGTTGAAGCCGGCCACCAGCATCAGGGCCATCGCCAGCTGCTCGGTGGGCGGGATGTCGAGGGTGAAGATCTCACCGCCGACGCGGGCGGCGCCGACCACGCCCATCGGGGAGTCCGGCTGGCGGGGGGCGCCGTCGAAGGCCGCGTCCCACAGGGCAGGGATCTTGCCGGGCAGGCTCGCGATGGAGTCGACGGCCTCGCCGAGGCGGTCGCCCATCCAGGTCACGGAGTCGCCGAAGTCCTGGCGCACGATGCCGGTGGCGGCACTGAAGCCGAGGAAGCCCGCGGTGACGTACTGGCCCTGGACGATCTGGCCGCTGGAGTCCTTCTTGGCGACCTGGTTGGTGGCGATCTTCGCGTGCAGGGTGACGTCCTGCCCCTTGCGCTGGACGACGATCGTGACGTCCTTGCCGGGGGCGGACCGGATCAGGTCGGAGAGCTGGTTCCAGCTGGTGGTCTCGACGCCGTTGAAGGAGAGGATCTTGTCGCCGGCCTTCAGGCCCGCCGCGGCGGCCGGGGAGGCCGCGTCGGTCTTCTTGCAGCTGTCGCGGTTCTCGCTCTGCGCGATCACGCACTGGGAGACCGAGCTGACCGTGGTGGTCTGCTGGCTGATGCCGAAGCCCATCAGGACGGTGAGGAACAGCGCCACCGCGAGGACGAGGTTCATGAACGGGCCCGCGAACATCACGATCACGCGTTTCCAGGGGGCGCGCGTGTAGAAGAGGCGGGTCTCGTCGCCGGGCTGGAGTTCCTCGAAGGCCGCCGAGCGGGCGTCCTCGATCATGCTGCGCCAGGGCGAGGTGGAGCGCGCGGTGATGCGGCCGTCGGCGCCGGGCGGGAACATGCCGATCATGCGGATGTAGCCGCCGAGCGGGATGGCCTTGATCCCGTACTCGGTGTCGCCCTTGTGCCGCGACCAGATGGTCGGGCCGAAGCCGACCATGTACTGCGGGACCCGGATGCCGAAGAGCTTGGCGGTGGACAGGTGCCCCAGCTCGTGCCAGGCGATCGAGACCAGCAGGCCGACCACGAAGACGACTATGCCGAGGATCATCATCAGGGCTGTCATGCACGCGCCTCCGCGGTCGCCGTCAGTGCTGTCAGTTCCCGGGCCCGGGCCCGGGCCCAGGTCTCCGCTTCGAGGACGTCCGGCACGGTGAGCGAAGTTCCCGTACGAGGGGTGCCGTGCTCCTCCACCACCCGGGTGACGGTCTCCATGATTCCGTTGAAGGGCAGCAGACCGCTCCGGAAGGCCTCGACACATTCCTCGTTGGCCGCATTGAACACCGCCGGTGCGGTGCCCGCGAGCTCCCCGACGTGCCGGGCGAGGTTCACCGACGGGAAGGCCTCGTTGTCCAGTGGGAAGAACTCCCAGGTGGAGGCCTTGCTCCAGTCGAAGGCGGGCGCCGCGTCGGGAACCCGTTCGGGCCAGCCGAGACCGATGGCGATCGGCCCCCGCATGTCGGGGGGCGTCGCCTGCGCGATCGTGGATCCGTCCGTGAACTCGACCATCGAGTGGACATACGACTGCGGGTGCACGACCACCTCAATGCGGTCGAAGGGAATGTCGTAGAGGAGGTGCGCCTCGATGACCTCCAGTCCCTTGTTGACCAGGGTCGCGGAGTTGATCGTGATGACCGGGCCCATCGCCCAGGTGGGGTGGGCGAGCGCGTCCTCGACGGTCACGTCGGCGAGTTCGGCCTTGGTGCGGCCGCGGAAGGGGCCGCCGGACGCCGTGACGACCAGCTTGCGGACGTCGGCCCGGGTGCCCGCCGCCAGCGACTGGAAGAGCGCCGCGTGCTCGGAGTCCACCGGGATGATCTGGCCGGGCTTGGCGAGCGCCTTGACCAGCGGGCCGCCGACGATCAGCGACTCCTTGTTGGCGAGTGCGAGGGTGTGGCCCGCCTCCAGGGCGGCGAGGGTCGGCGCGAGGCCGATGGACCCGGTGATGCCGTTGAGGACGGTGTGGCACTCCGCGGGATCGGTGGCGGCGACCTGTGTGGCCGCGTCGGGTCCGGCGAGGATCTCGGGAAGCGGTTCGCCGGGGCCGTAGTGCCCGGTCAGCGCCTCGCGCAGGGCCGGTACGACGTCCTCGCGGGCGACCGCCACGGTCCGCACCCGCAGTCGGTGCGCCTGTTCGGCGAGGAGGGCGACGCGGCCGCCGTTCGCGGAGAGGGCGGTGACCCGGAAGCGGTCGGGGTTGCGCAGCACGAGGTCGATGGCCTGGGTGCCGATGGATCCGGTGGAGCCGAGGATCACCACGCCCTTCGGGCCGTCACCCACGAGCGGGTCGTACACGAGATGCGGGTCGGCGAGGGGGGCCGGACTGGCGGGACTGTCGGTCATCCCCCCATTGTTGCCGCAACGGGCGGCCCGGCGGACAGCGCATCCCTCAGGCGGGTGGGTCGTCGGTTCCCGGCGTCGTACGACGCGGAATTCCCTTTGTGAGATTCAGGTGAAGATCATGTGATACCACTGCCGTGTATACGGATTCGGATCCAGGGGGGATCTTTCCATGCGTACTGCGCACATACGTGCCGCCCTGCCCGCGCTCGCGGGCGCCGCGCTGCTCACCGGCACCGTGCTGAGCACTCCGGCCCAGGCGGCCGGCGGGGTGACCATCTACCACGTCTGGTTCGACAGCCCCGGCAGCGACAACCGCTCCAACGCCAGCCTCAACGCCGAGTGGGTGCAGATCAAGAACACCGGCGGCTCGGCCGTCTCGCTGAAGGGGTGGGTCCTGAAGGACGCCTCCGACCACCGCTACGTCTTCAAGGACGTCAAGATCGGCGCCCACAAGACGATGAAGGTGCACACCGGCCGGGGCACGGACACCGCGTCGGACAAGTTCCAGAACCGCCGTGCCTACGTGTGGAACAACACGAGCGACACGGCGACGCTGACCAGGGCGAGTGGCGCCAAGGTCGACTCCTGCTCCTGGACGACGCGGGATCCGAGCGACACGTACTGCTGAACCGCTACTTCAGCGGGCGGCGGACGTTCTCCCGCGCGGACGGCCCGGGGGTCGCGTCGGCGATCCACGGGCCCTCGCCCGACGGGTCGACGATCCCCTGCTCCAGCCACTCGTAAGAGCCGCCGAGCACGCCCTTGACCACCTTGCGGTCCAGGTCGTCGGTGTTCGACCAGAGGCGGGTGAACAGTTCGTCGACGCGGATGCGGGCCTGCCGGCAGAACGCGTCGGCGAGCTGGTAGGCCTCGCGTCCGTGCTCGCCCTCGCGGCGCAGCCGCTCGGCGCGGACGCAGGCGGCGCTCATCGCGAACAGTTCGGCGCCGATGTCCACGATCCGGCCCAGGAAGCCCTGCTTGGTCTCCATCCGGCCCTGCCAGCGGGACATGGCGTAGAAGGTGGACCGGGCCAGCTTGCGGGCGTGCCGCTCCACGTAGCGCAGGTGCGGCGAGAGGTCGATGCCGTGCTTGAAGTCGCCGTAGGAGGTGGGGAGCTGCCCCGGCCCCGCGACCAGTTTCGGCAGCCACCTGGCGTAGAAGACGCCCGCGTTCGCGCCTGCCCTCGCCTTGTCCTGGAGGGACTTGCCGGGGTCGATGAGGTCGCCCGCGACCGACAGGTGGGCGTCCACCGCCTCCCGCGCGATCAGCAGGTGCATGATCTCGGTGGAGCCCTCGAAGATGCGGTTGATGCGCAGGTCGCGCAGCATCTGCTCGGCGGGGACCGCCCGTTCGCCGCGCGCCCTGAGGGACTCCGCCGTCTCGAAGCCGCGGCCGCCGCGGATCTGCACCAGCTCGTCCGCCATCAGGCAGCCCATCTCGGAGCCGTAGAGCTTGGCGAGGGCGGCCTCGATGCGGATGTCGTTGCGGTCCTCGTCGGCCATCTGGGAGGACAGGTCGACGACCGCCTCCAGGGCGAAGGTGGTCGCCGCGATGAAGCTGATCTTGGAGCCGACCGCCTCGTGCAGCGCCACCGGCTTGCCCCACTGCTCGCGGACCCCCGACCACTCCCGGGCGATCTTCAGGCACCACTTGCCGGCGCCGACGCACATCGCGGGGAGGGACAGCCGTCCGGTGTTGAGGGTGGTGAGGGCGATCTTGAGGCCGGCGCCCTCGGGGCCGATGCGGTTGGCGGCCGGGACCCGGACCTGGTGGAAGCGGGTGACGCCGTTCTCCAGGCCACGCAGGCCCATGAAGGCGTTGCGGTTCTCGACGGTGATGCCCTCGGAGTCGGCCTCGACCACGAAGGCCGTGATGCCGCCCTTGCCGTCCTTGCCGTCATCGGACCTCGGCACCCGGGCCATGACGACGAGCAGGTCGGCGACGACGCCGTTGGTGGTCCAGAGCTTCACGCCGTCGAGGACGTAGTCGTCGCCGTCCCGTACGGCGGTGGTGGCGAGGCGGGCCGGGTCGGAGCCGACGTCCGGCTCGGTGAGCAGGAACGCCGAGATGTCGGTGCGGGCGCAGCGCGGCAGGAACGCGTCCTTCTGCTCCTGGGTGCCGAAGATCTTCAGCGGCTGCGGCACGCCGATCGACTGGTGGGCGGAGAGCAGCGCGCCGACCGCCGGGTTCGCGGAGCCGGCCAGGGCGAGGGCCCTGTTGTAGTAGACCTGGGTGAGGCCGAGACCGCCGTACCTGGGGTCGATCTTCATGCCGAGGGCGCCGATTTCCTTGAGGCCGGCGATCACCTCGTCGGGGATGCGCGCCTCGCGCTCGATGAGCGCCGAGTCGATCCTCGTCTCGCAGAACTCGCGCAGCCGGGTGAGGAACTCCTCGCCGCGGCGCACGTCCTCGTCCGCCGGCAGCGGATGGGGGTGGATGAGGTCGAGCCGGAAGCGCCCGAGGAACAGTTCCTTGGCGAAGCTGGGCTTGCGCCAGTGCTGTTCCCGGGCGGCCTCCGCCACCTGGCGGGCCTCCCGCTCGGAGACGGTGGGTTTCTTGGTGGTGGGGGCGGACATTGAGGCTCACCTCGCCACGAAAGGGGACGTTGAGGACCGTTCGTTACCGACCAGTGCTACTGGATCGTTGGTACCCCAAACGGGCCGCGCCCACCAGTCCTCGCGGTCCGATCGGGGCACCCCGTCGACCCCGGTGTTGCGTCGAGGGGCCCTCGCGGGGGACGGTTCGGCGGGAACGCGTCACCCATTCGTCTGTCGAAGCGCTTCGACAAGCTATGGACACCCACCCCCACTGGGGCTACTGTCGAATCACCCTCACTCGCCCTTGTCAGCCATGCGCACTGTCGAAGCGCTTCACAAAGCTTGGAGAGCTGGATGGTCACCCTCGCCGAGGTCGCCCAGCACGCCGGAGTCTCGGCGAGCACGGTGAGCTATGTCCTCAGCGGCAAGCGGTCCATCTCCGCCACCACCCGGCAGCGGGTCGAGCAGAGCATCCGGGAGCTGGGCTACCACCCGAACGCCGGTGCCCGCGCCCTGGCCAGCAGCCGGTCGAACATCATCGCGTTGATGATCCCGCTGCGGACGGACATGTACGTGCCGGTGATGATGGAGATCGCGATCGCGGTGGCCACCACCGCCCGCCTCCACGGCTACGACGTCCTGTTGCTCACCGGCGAGGAGGGTCCGGACGCGGTGCGCCGGGTCACCGGCAGCGGACTGGCCGACGCCATGATCCTGATGGACGTGGAGCTGGAGGACGAGCGGCTGCCGCTGCTCAGGGAGAGCGACCAGCCCTCCGTGCTCATCGGCCTGCCCGCCTCCACCTCGGGTCTGACCTGCGTCGACCTCGACTTCGGGGCCACCGGGGCGCTGTGTGTGGAGCACCTCGCCAAACTCGGCCACCGCGACATCGCTGTCATCGGCGAGGCCCCGGCGGTCTACGAACGGCACACCGGCTTCGCGGAGCGGACCCTGGACGGCCTGCGGTCCCGGGCCAGGGAGCTGGGCCTCGGGGTGCTGCACCGGCCGTGCGAGGGCGGCTACGACGCGATGGCCGCCACGCTGGCCCGGGTCTTCGACGAACGTCCGGGCACCACGGGGTTCGTCGTGCAGAACGAGTCCGCGGTGGAACCCCTGCTCGCCCTGTTGCGCCAGCAGGGCCGGGCGGTGCCCGAGGACGTGTCGGTGGTCGCGATCTGCCCGGAGCAGGTCGCCGTCCAGGCCTCGGTACGGCTCACCTCGGTGGCCATCCCCGCCCAGGAGATGGGCCGCCATGCCGTGGAGCACCTGGTCGCCAAGCTGGACGGCCGGGGCAGTGACGACGTCGTGCTGATCGCACCCGAGTTGACGGTGAGGGCGAGCACGGGACCGGCGCCGGCCGGCTCCTGAGCCGTTCGCAGCGTTTCGTCCGCAGCGCCCCGCCGCCCCGGGGCACCCCTCTGTCTGCACTCCTCCAGGAGGACCTGACGTGAACCAGCCTGCCGACATCCAGTTCGCGGACCACCAGCCCAAGGTGAGTCTCGCGCAGTCCTCCCCCACCGTCGGCACGTTCCGTGAGCGGGACGGCGGCCTGGAGTGGAGCGGGCGCCAGGAGACGCTGCGGATCGAGCCGTGGGGGCCGGACGCGGTCCGGGTGCGCGCCCGGCTCGGCGGCCCGGTCCTCGGCGGCCTGCCGGGCGCCCTGCTCGACGAGCGCCCACCGGCCGCGTCGTCCGTCGGGATCAGCGACGGCGAGGGGCGGTTGACGGTCGGGAACCTGACCGTCGAGGTGTCCGCCGAGGGCCTGGTCCGCTTCCTGCGCACCGACGACCTCTCGGAGGTGCTGGCCGAGGAACGCGCGCACTTCTGGTGGCCCGGCTCCCGCCTCTACACGGCCGTCGGCAACGGCTACCACCGGCTGGAACAGCGGTTCGCCGCCTACGAGGGCGAGAAGCTGTTCGGACTGGGTCAGCACCAGCACGGGCGCCTCGACCAGAAGGGCCTGGTGCTCGACCTGGTCCAGCGCAACGCGGAGGTCTCCGTCCCGGTCCTGGTCTCCAGCCGCGGCTACACCCTGCTGTGGAACAACCCGGCGATCGGCCGGGTCGAGCTGGCGGGCAACGGCACCCGCTGGGTGGCCGACTCGGCCCGCCAGCTCGACTACTGGATCACGGTGGGCGAGCCGGCCGACGGGCAGCGCGCCTACAGCGCGGTGACCGGCCGTGCGCCGATGCTGCCGGAGTGGGCGGCGGGTTTCTGGCAGTGCAAACTGCGCTACCGCACCCAGGACGAACTCCTCGCCGTGGCCCGCGAGTACAGACGCCGGGGCCTGCCCGTCTCGGCGATCGTCTGCGACTTCTTCCACTGGACGCACCTGGGCGAGTGGAAGTTCGACCCGAAGGAGTGGCCGGACCCGGCCGCGATGGTCCGGGAACTGGACGAGCTGGGCATCAAGCTGGTGGTGAGCGTCTGGCCGTCGGTGTCGCCACTGAGCGAGAACCACGCCGTCATGGAGCAGCGCGGCTACTTCATCGGCACCCAGTACGGCCCGACGGCGCACGCGGACTGGCCGGACAAGGAGGTGGCGTCGACCGTCCAGGTGGCCTTCTACGACGCCACCAACCCGGACGCCCGCGCGTTCGTGTGGTCGAAGGTCAAGGAGAACTACCTCGACCCGTACGGCATCACGGCCTTCTGGCTGGACGCCTGCGAGCCGGAGCTGAAGCCCGGCTTCCAGGAGAACCTGCGTTACTGGACCGGTCCGGGCCTGGAGGTCGGCAACAGCTACCCGGCCGAGAACTCCCGCACCTTCTACGAGGGCCTGCGGGCGCAGGGCGAGGAGGTGGTCACCCTCAACCGGTCGGCCTGGGCGGGCAGCCAGCGCTACGGCGCAGCCGTCTGGTCGGGTGACATAGGCACCGACTTCGCGACCTTGCGCCGCCAGATCGCGGCCGGCCTCAACACCGGGCTGTCCGGCATCCCCTGGTGGAACACGGACATCGGCGGCTTCCACGGGGGCGACCCGGACGACCCGGCGTACCGCGAGGTGATGGTCCGCTGGTTCCAGTTCGGCGCGCTGTCCCCGCTGATGCGGCTGCACGGCTTCCGTGACCCGGGCATGCCGCTCGGCCCCGACATGACCGGCGGCCCGAACGAGGTGTGGTCGTACGGCGAGGAGGCCGGCGCGATCCTGGAGAAGTACCTGCGGCTGCGCGAGCGCCTGAAGCCGTACGTGCTCCGGGTCATGCGGGAGGCCCATGAGGAGGGTCTGCCGGTGTTGCGGCCGCTGTTCCTGGAGTTCCCGCGGGACCAGACCGCCTGGACGGTCGACGACGCGTACCTGTTCGGCCGGGACCTCCTGGTGGCGCCGGTGCTGACCGCGGGCGCCACGGCCCGGACGGTGTACCTGCCGGGGGGCGCCCGCTGGACGGACGCGTGGACGGGTGCCGCGTACGAGGGCGGTACGGCGGTGACGGTGGACGCTCCGCTGGAGCGCATCCCGCTGTTCCTGAGGGACGGCGCGCGGCTGCCGGTGACGGAGGAGGCGTAGTCCGGCCGGATGACGACGCCGCCTGTTACCTACCGGTAAATGTCTCAACTCAACGGTGTGGGCGGCCAGTTGGAGGGGGTAGGCAGTATCCCCTCCACTGTCCCCCACGAAGGGTTCCGTCCCCGTGCCCATGGACCCGCTCCCCCTGACGCTCGCCAACCTGCTCCTCAGGCCCGGCCTCCGCGGCCGCCGCGCTCCGGACCGGGCCTTCGACCGGCTGCTCGCCGCGGCCGGACCCGCCGAGGGCGACGAGCCGTACACCGACGACTTCCGTCACCTGCTGCGATGTTGGGCGGGCGCCGAGCGCCTCACCCCGGTCGGCTGGCTGTCCGCACGCGGACACGTCGGCCGGCACCTCGCCAACCGGGCCCGGGTCCGCCGGCTGCTCGCCGCGCATCCCGGGATCGAGCAGGAGCCCGTCACCGCCCCGGTGTTCGTGGTGGGACTGCCCCGCACCGCCACCACGCTCACGCACAGCGTGCTGTCCCTCTCCGCGGACCACCGCTGTCCGCTGCTCTGGGAGTTGCTCGCCCCCGACCTGGAACGCACGCCCGCGGAACGGGAGAAGGCGATCTCGGCGGCCCGCCGCCTGGTGGACGGGATCAACCTGTTCGCGCCGCGTTTCCGGCACATCCACGCCCTGCGCCCCGAGGGCCCGGAGGAGTGCACCTTCGCCCTGCCGCACACGGTGATGCCGCTGTCCCAGGCCGTGATCCCCGCGTACCTGCCCTGGCACGAGACCCGTGACTTCGAGGCGGACTACCGCTACCTCAAACAGATCTACCAGGTGCTCCAGTACGGCCGTCCGCGCCGCCGCTGGGTGCTGAAGTCACCGCTGCACCTGGAGAACCTGGAGGCGTTGCGCGCGGTCTTCCCGGACGCCACGATCGTGTGGACGCACCGCGATCCGGCCACCGCCGTGGCCTCGTTCTGCAGCCTGGTCGAGCACGGGATGGCGGTGAACACCCGCCCGGTCGACCCGCACTGGATCGGCGCCACCTGGCTGCGGCTGCTGGCCCGCTCGGCCTCCCGCGGCCTGGCCGCCCGGGCGGCCGTGCCCCGCGAGTTGCTCGTCGACGTGCCGTACTCCTGGCTGGGCTCCGACCCGGCCGCGGGTGCCCCCAAGCTCTACGCGGCCGTCGGCGCCCGCTGGACCGAGTCCGACGCGGCCCGCCTCCCGGCCGTCACGGCCCGCCCGAAGGGCACCCGGGTGCACGCCTACGACCTGGCCCGCTACGGCCTGACCCGAGCCGACGTCGACGCGGCCTTCGCCGACTACAACGCGCTGCGCGCCGAGGTCGACCGGGCCTGACCGCGAGGAGGCCGGCCCCGCACCGCACGCGGGGCCGGCCGGCTGCTCAACTGCTGCTGACGCTCTCGCTGTTGACGGTGAAGTTCAGACCGCCGGACGAGGACGTGATCTCGAAGCCGAACTGGAAGTCCCCGATGGTGACGTTGCCGAACCAGCCCTTGGTGTCCTTGATCCACTTCAGGATCGGCAGGACGTTCACGGTGCCGGAGGACGAGTTCGAGGTGCGGACGAAGGAGAAGACGTCGTTGGAGCCGTTGTTGCCCTTGTAGACGGTCCAGGTGTGGCCGCCCAGGGTGACGGTGCCCTGCGAGGTGCCGAGCGGACCGACGGCTCCGGTCTTGTTCATCCAGAGCATGATCTCGTACTTGTGGCTGGTGTCCCAGATGTCGTAGGCGGTCTCGTACGCGCCGGACGACGGGACCGTGACGTTGTAGCCGCTGGAGAGTGAACCGAGCGAGGTGACCGACTTGTTGATCACCTTGGTGGCGTTCGGGTAGGACTTGATGCCGCCGGTGTTGGGGTGGTCGGCCCAGACACCCCAGTTGGTGCCGGAGTTGGCCCAGATGCACTGGGTGCCGGCGCCGGAGCCCCAGATGTCGTTGTAGAGCGTGTAGCCGTTCAGGGTCGTGCTGGCCCACTGGTCGCAGGAGCTCCAGACGGCGGCCGAGGCGGGGGCGGAGGCCAGGCCGACGGTGGCTCCGAGCGCCAGCGCGGAGGCGGTCACGGCCATCGTGATCCGGCGGCGCAGGGTGTGTGCTGCCATGGTGTCCCTTCCATGGGTGGGGGGAGTTGCGGGGGTGGTCACCACGCCCCCAGGGTGAGGACGTGGTCTTCTCCGGCGACGAGGTCGAGCGGGGTCGCGCCGGAGGAAGTCCACAGGTCGACGCGGAGCGTCCGGGACGGTTTCAGGACGGCTCGCGCCCCGTCGGGGGTCCAGGTGAGGTCGATCTCGGCCCCGAACCTGGTGCGGACGCCGGTCAGCCGGCCGGTCGGGAGGGCCGCCGGGAGCGCGGGCAGCAGAACCAGCCGGTCGGGCGTGGACTGCACGAGTGCCTCGACGAGCACGGCGGGGAGGGTGTGCGCCGCGTCGGCGTTGTAGACGTCGCGGTGCGGGTAGTGGGCGCTCATCAGGGAGGCGTGGAAGAAGTCCCCGTCCAGGACCTGGCCGAGGGCGGCGGCGACCCGTGCGCCGTCGCGGAGCCGGGCGGCGATGAGCGCGTGGTGGAGGTGGCCGTGCGCGGAGTCGTTCTCGGCGCCGCGCAGTTCGAGGGCCCGGTGGGCGGCGGCCGCGAGCTCCGGGGTGTCGTACGGGGTGATCTCGTCCAGGGGCCAGACGCCGTAGAGGTGGCTGAGGTGGCGGTGGTCGTAGGTGTCGTCGAGGCCGGGCCACGCCCACTCGGCGAGCGCCCCGTCGGCGTTGATCCGGTGCGGGGGCAGCCGGTCGGCGAGGGCGCGCCAGCGGTCGGCGGCGGGACCCGGGTGGTAGTCGGCCGCCGTCCGCAGGGCGTGCCGGGCGGCGGACAGGTCCATCGCCGCGTTGACCGCGCCCCAGCTGCCGTTCGCGGGCCGGTTCTCGGGCGAGTAGGAGGGGACGATCACCAGGTGGCCGTCGGCGTCGGTCCGGCTGAGGAAGTCCTCGTAGAACGCGGCGACCTCGGCGAGTGCGTCCGCCGTGCGCGGATCGCGCTCGCCGCGGATCTCGTCGTGGTCGACGAGCGGCTTCAGGAGCCAGTCGGCGCCGGCCGTCCACAGGTGCAGCGGGTACTCCCGGTCGAAGTGGTACGACAGCCCGGACTCGCCGTCGCTGTGGGCGGGCGCGACCACGCCCCGGGCGCCGAACACCGCGCGCGCGTTCTCCCGCCAGTCGCCGAGCTGGCGCTGGACCAGCGCGGCGCACGCCTCGGTGACTTCGGGCAGGGCGGCGGCCGCGGCCGAGGCCGTCTGGAGGTTGACGTTGGCGTCGTTGGTGAAGGCGCCGGACCAGGCGGTGTCCCAGTCCCCGGTCCACAGGCCGGTCAGGCGGGGCGGGTTGAGGCCGGCGGCGGAGAGCAGGTGGTAGCGGCCGGCCGCGAACAGCCGCTCCAAGAGCGCGGCACTGTGCGGCCGGTCGAGCAACGCGGTCCCGGGCAGCGCGCGTTCGGCCGGGTCGGCGGCCAGGTCCAGCACCACCCGGCGGTAGGCGGAGCGGTGCAGGTCGAGGTGGCGGGCGAGCAGGGAGTCGTACGGCCGTTCGTCGGCGAGGAGGTCGCCGAGTGCGCGTGCCTCGGCGGTCACGTCGAGTTCGCCGGTGTGGCGGTGGACCCGGGTGAGGAGGAGGACGGAGTCGGCTCCGGTCACGCGGAGGGCGGGCGGGGCCAGTTCGGTGGTGCCGCCGGTGACGGCGACGAGGGTGACGCCGGTGTAGGCGCGGTCGCTGCCCGGGTAGCGGGCGCGGAGGCTGAGCAGGGCGCCCTCGGGGGTGCGCAGTGTGCCGTGGCCGATGCCCAGGTCGTGCGGGGCACCGGGGAGCCGGTGGTCGAGGGCGATGTGAAGGGCGAGACCGGTGGTACCGGTGACCTGCTGCACGATCACGTCGTCCGCGCGGGAGACGAAGACCCTGCTGGTCCAGTCGGCGGCGGTGGCGGTGACCTCGCCGGTGGTGAAGTCGACGGAGCGGCGGTAGCCGTCGGTCCGGCCCTGCGGCCTGCGCAGCCGGACCTGGAAGGCGGGGTGGAAGGGCTGTACCCACTGGAGCGGACGGCCGTCGGTGAAACGCTCGGCGGCGTCCGCCTCGCCGGCCAGCAACCTGTCCTGGACGTCGGCGAGTTCGGCCGCCAGGCGGGGTGGACGGGCGTGTTCGCCGCCGTTCGGGCGGACCAGGGTGTGCTGGGTGACGATGACACGGTCGTCGTACGGGTCGCCGAACACCAGGACGCCGTGCCGGCCGTTGCCGCTCAGGAAGGCGTCCTCCCAGCGGGCGGCCGGGGCGGGCTCCCAGGTGCCGTGGACGGGGCCGTTGGCGGTCATGGCGCGAGCACCGCCGCTCCGAAGCGGTCGAGCACGATCGCGTCCGTGACGCTGGTGCCGGTCAGCAGATCTCGGTGTGTTCCCATGACCGGCACATTTACCTGATCACGCCCGTGATTCAAAAGGAACAGCAGATCGCCCCGGCGGACCGCCTCGACGCCGGTCGGCAGCCCTTCCAGCACCGGGGCGACGCCGGCCCCGGCGGCGATCTCGCGGAGCAGCGCCCGCAACGCCGCCGGCTCCGGCAGCGTGGAGAGGTACCAGGCGCGCCCGTTGCGCAGCACGGCCGGCAGCCCGTCGAGTTCCCCGCCGACGTAGGGCACCGTCTCCGCGACCCCGGGCGCGGCCTCGATCTCCTCCGACCACAGGGTTCCCCGGAACCCCTGGCACGCGACGGTCTCCCCCGCGTCCAGCGGCCACCACTCGTGCAGGGTGCGGATGCCGAACAGCTCCCGCAGCCGGCCGTCCATGCCGCCGGGGCGGATCCGGTCGTCCTCGTCCACGACACCGGTCAGGAAGCCGCTGACGAGGGTGCCACCGGCGCGGACGTAGGCCAGGAGGTTGTCGACGGCGGCGTCGGTCAGCAGGTAGAGCTGCGGGACGACCACCAGCCGGTAGGCGGACAGGTCGTGTTCCGGGTGGGCGAAGTCGGTGGTGAGGCTGGACTCCCACAGGGCCCGGTGCCAGGCGTGCAGGACGTCCGGGAGATCGACCTCGGTGGAGAGCCGGCCTTCGTGGGCGCCGGCCCACCAGGAGTGCCAGTCGTGGAGGATCGCGATGTCGGCATCGATGCGACCGCCCGTCACCCGGTCGCCGATCACGGCCAGTTCGGAGCCGAGCTGTTTGACCTCCTGGTAGGTACGGCCCTCCTCCCCCGCGTGGCTGACCATCCCGGAGTGGAACTTCTCCGCGCCCTGCCTCGACTGCCGCCACTGGAAATAGCAGACGGCGTCCGCGCCGCGGGCCACGGCCTGGAGGGACCACTGGCGGTTGAGGCCGCGCGGCTTGGGGTGGTTCACCCCGCGCCAGTTGACCGGCCCGGCGGCCTGCTCCATGAGCATCCAGGGGCCGCGCGCCTGGGAACGGGCGAGGTCGTGGACGAGCGCGCCGTGCTGCGGGCCGAGGGGGTCCCGCGGGTCGGGGTAGAGGTCGACGGAGACGACGTCCTCCTCGGCGGCCCAGCGCCAGGCGTCCTGGCCGATCCACAGCGGCATGAAGTTGGTGGTCACCGGGATGTGCGGGGTGTGCCGGGCGACGATGTCCCGCTCGGCCGTGAAGCACTCCAGGAGCATGTCGGAGGTGAAGCGGCGGAAGTCCAGCACCTGGGCGGGGTTCTTCATGTAGTGCGTGTGGCGGGCGGGCAGGATGCCGTCCCAGGTGTCGTAGCCCTGGCTCCAGAACGCGGTCCCCCAGGCGGAGTTGAGGGCTTCGAGGGTGCCGTAGCGCTCGCGCAGCCAGCGCCGGAAGGCGGCGGCGGCCTCGTCGCCGTGGTCGACGGTGCAGTACTCGTTGTTGATGTGCCACATCGTGAGGGCGGGGTGGCCGCCGTAGCGGGCGGCGAGGTCCTCGGTGATGGCGGCGGCGTGGCGGCGGTAGGTGGCGCTGGAGTGCGAGAAGTGCTGGCGGCCGCCCCACCACTCGGTACGTCCGTCGGCGTCCCGGGGCAGCGTGTCGGGGTGCAGCCGCCCCAGCCACGGCGGCGGGGCGGAGGTCGGAGTGGCCAGGACGACACCGATGCCGTTCTCGTGCATCAGGTCCATCAGCCGGTCCAGCCAGCCGAAGTCCCGAACCCCCGGACTGGGTTCGAGCCTCGCCCAGGAGAAGACGCCCATGGTCACGGAGTTGACGCCGGCCGCCTTCATCAGCCGGACGTCCTCGTGCCAGGTCTCCTCGGGCCACTGCTCGGGGTTGTAGTCACCGCCGAAGAGGATCCGGCCGCGGGTGGCGTCGGAGAGCCCCGGCATCAGCTGGGCTCCCCGTACTGGATGCCACGTCCGTTGGTGGCCAGGTAGACCCGGCCGTACACGCGCGGGTCGCCGGTGACGGCCTGCCCGGTCCAGCCCCACTGGTGCCGGTCGTCGTTGATCCGGGTCCAGGTGGCCGCCTCGTCGTCGGAGCGGTGGACGGCGGTGCCCGCCCCGGTGGAGCCGACCAGGTAGACCGCCGGGTAGCCGGCGCCCGGCGCCGCCTTGCCGAAGCCGAGGGTGTACGCGGCCGGGCAGTTCGCGACCGGGGCGAACGTGACACCGCCGTCGGTGGACCGGTACAGGCCGTTCGCCTTCACGCTCAGCCACAGGTCGCCGGACCGGCCGGGCGCGGCGGCCAGCTGGAACTGGCTGTCCCCGGCGGGCAGCCCGGTCGCACGCGCCGTGAACGTCCGGCCACTGTCAGTGCTGGCTTGTAGCGTTCCTGTGACGGTGTCGTACGCGTAGAAGAGCGTCGGGTCGGCCGGGTCGGCGACCGGCGTGGCGCCCTTCGGGAAGGAGGAGATCTCGGTCCAGGTGGTGCCGTTGTCGTCCGACCGGTGGGTGGGGTACCGGGTCCCGTCCCAGTGCACGAAGGACCACAGCAGCACGCTGCCGTCGGCGTTGGTGGCGATCGGCCCCGGTGCGTCGTGGGCGACGGAGGGCTGGGCGGCGAAGGGCGCCCACGTCCGGCCCCCGTCGTTCGAGTACGCGCCGTTGCCGTGGTCGCCCCAGCCGGTGCGGACCACGTACGCCGGCCTGCCCGCGGCCTGCGCGAGTCCCGTCGCCGACCCGAACACGGGGTTCGTGGCCGTACCGCGGGACGGGGACGCGGTGAGCCGCTCGTGGTACAGGACGCCGATGTCCCCCGAGCCGCTCAGCAGGTGCGCCTCACCGACCGGGGGCGACACCAGCTGGAGCACCGACGTCTCCTCCAGGCCCCGGACGCGCGGGGCCCAGTGGACGAGGTCGCGGGTGCCGTACAGGGTGGCACCGGTGCCGTAGACGACGTGCTTCGAGTCGTACGGGTCGACGGCGACGGCCTGGATCCACCAGCCGAACTTGGGCTGGTCGCCGCCGAACGTGAGGAAGGGGGTCTCGGACACGTCGAGGACCGCGGCGTCCTTGAGGGACGTCCAGGTGCGGCCGCCGTCGGTGGTCCGGTAGAGGGTGTCGACGGCCGTCCACCGGTTGTTGGTGGAGACGACGACGGTGGCGGGCCTGCGGGCGTCGACGGCGACGCCGCCGTAGCCGAAGGTGTCGGTGCCGCCGGGCCGGACCGGGGTGACCTCGGTCCACTCGTCACGGCTCGTGGCGAGCTTGTGCACGCTGCCGTTCGCCTGCCCGTTGGGGCCGGGGGCGTCGGCGTACGTCACGTACAGCTCACGGGCGTGGCGGTCGTAGGCGGCGCGCACCGGGATCCTGGCGGCGGTGCCGGTGGGCTGCCCGGGTACGGGTTCCCAGCCGGCCCCGTCGGCGGTGCGGTACAGGGTGACGGCGGTGGCGCCGCCGTCGCCGTCGCCCCAGCCGGCGTACACCGTACGGCCGACCGCGACGAGCAGGGTGACGCCCTGGCCGGAGGCGGTGGGGGCGGGCGGGAAGCCGGTGACAGCCGACCAGGTGGCGCCCCGGTCGGTCGATCTGAGCAGCCCGTCGTGCCGGGTGCCCAGCCACAGCGTGTCGCTGTCCCGCGGGTCGACGAGCAGGCGCTCGCCGGTGCCCCGGCCGTCCTCGTTGGCGCCGAGCTTCACGGTGAGGTCGGTACGGGTCCAGGTGGCGCCGCGGTCGTCCGAGCGCAGGACGGCGCCGCTGCCCGCCCAGGACTGGGAGTACGTCCCGCAGGCGAGGTAGAGCCGGTCCGGATGGGCGGGGTCCACGGCGAGGGCCTCGATCCCGAGGAGGTTCCAGTCGTCCCAGCCGAGCTGGTCGGTGAGCGGCGTCCAGCGGGCGTGGCGGGCGTCCCAGCGGTAGGCGCCGCCGATGTCGGTGCGGGCGTAGGCGAGGCCGGGGACGCTGGGGTGGAAGAGGACACCGGTGATGAATCCGGTGCCGCCGATGACGACGTTGCGCCAGCGGTACGCCTGCGGCTCGGGCCCGGCCGCGTGGGCGGGGGCGGTGAGGGTGGGGAGAGCGGTGAGGGCGGTCGCTGCCGCCGTACCGGCGAGGAGGGCTCTGCGGCTCAGGGAGGGCATGGGGGGACCTTCGGTGAGGTGGGTGGGTTGGTGGTGGTCCGGGGTGCGGTCGGGAGTACCGGCGTTTCACGCACCGGCGCGGGCGGGGCGCCGCTGCGCCCACCCGTGCCGCCCCAGCGGCACGACTGCCCGCAGCTATGCAGGACACGGCTGGACAGCGCGCCCCCTCAGGGGCGCGAGGAACTGCGCGATCAGCCACGCAGCACCCGCAGTCGCCGGCGCTCCCCGCCACCCCTCCCGGAAGGCGAACGTCGGCTACCCCTTGACCGCTCCGGTCAGCATCCCCTTCTTGAAGTGCTTCTGGACGAACGGCGACAGGACCGCGACCGGCAGCAGCGCCATCACCATCACCGCCATCTGCACCGACAGGTACGACAGCTGGCCCGTCTTGATCGCCTGTCCCAGCCCCACCGGGGCCTCCTGCTTCTGGACCAGTTGGATCATGACGTTCTGCAGCGGCATCATGTCCTGGTCGTTGAGGTAGAGGGACGCGTTGAACCAGGCGCTCCAGTACCCCACCGCGTAGAACAGGGTGATCACGGCCAGCACCGCCCGGGACAGCGGCATGACGATCTGCCACAGGATCCGGAAGTCCCCGGCGCCGTCGATGCGGGCGCTGTCGATGAGTTCCTGCGAGATGCCCATGAAGAACCCGCGCAGGACGAGGATGTTGAAGACGCTCACCGCACTCGGGAGGATCAGCGCGAGGTAGGTGTCGGTCAGGCCCAGGGACTGGACCAGGAGGTACGTCGGGATCAGGCCCGCGCTGAAGAACATGGTCGCGAGCAGCAGCATCAGGAACCAGCGGTGCCCGAGGGAGCCGATGCGCGAGAGGCCGTAGGCGCACAGCACCGAGACGGTCATCGAGAACAGCGTGCCGACGACGGTGATCAGGACGCTGATCACCGCGGCCCGGGTGACCTGGCCGCCGCTCAGCAGTTCCCGGTAGGCGACGAAGGTGATGCTCCTGGGCACCATCACCAGTCCGCCGGCCTCGTCGATCGTCTTCCGCGAGGAGAGGCTGGTGACCACGATGATCCACAGCGGGAAGAGGACGCCGAGGCAGGCGAGGGTGAGGACGAGGCCCTTGCCGGCCACACCGGCCTTGCCGGGCTCCTCCTCCCAGACCGGCCGGGGCGGCGCGGCCCACCGGGAGGGTTCCCGCACGGGCGGCTTGTCGATGACGGCGGTCACTTCTTGTACACCCCCTGCTCGCCCATGAGATGGGCCACCTTGTTCGCGACGAGGACGAGGCCGAGGCTGACCACGCCCTTGATGAGCCCGGCGGCGGCCGCGTAGCCGAAGTCCTGGTTGCGGACGCCGTTCCACCAGACGAAGGTGTCGAGGACCTCCGCCGCTCCCGGTCCGACCGCGTCGCGCTGCAACAGGATCTGTTCGAAGCCGACGGTCAGCGCGTCACCGACGCGCAGCACCAGCAGCAGCGCGATCACCGGGCGCAGCGCGGGGAGCGTGACGTGCCAGATGCGGCGCCAGCGGCCCGCGCCGTCCATCGCGGCGGCCTCGTACAGGTCGGGGCTGACCGAGGCCAGCGCGGCGAGGAAGACGATGATCCCCCAGCCGGCGTCCTTCCAGATGCTCTCCGCCGTGACCAGGAACTTGAAGGTCGACGGGTCGGTCATGATGGTGAGTCCGTCGTACCCGTGTTGCCGCAGCAGCTGCGAGAGCACGCCCGCACCGCCGAAGATCTGCTGGAAGACGGAGATGACCAGCACCCAGGAGAAGAAGTGCGGGAGGTAGAGGATCGCCTGGGAGAGCGCCCGGAGCCGTGGCCTCACCACGCTGTTGATGAGCAGCGCGAGGGCGATCGGCACCGGGAAGAACAGCACGAGTTGCAGGAAGAACAGCACCAGGGTGTTCCGCACCGCGTTCCAGAACGCCGAGTCCGCGAAGATCTGCTGGAAGTTCTCCACGCCCACCCAGGCGCTGTGCAGCATGGAGACGATGCCGTTGTCGCTGACGTACGGGTCGTAGTCCTGGAAGGCGACGATGTTGCCGAGGATCGGCAGGTAGTTGAAGACCAGGAGGAGCAGGACCGCCGGCAGCGTCATCAGGATCAGCGTGCGGTCGCGTCTGAATCTGAGGCGCAGGCTCAGTTTCCCGGCCTTCTCCTTCTCGCCGGCTGCGGTGGTGCCGTCGGACGCCACCGGAGTCCTCCCCGCCCTGTCGTCTGCCTCGGCTCTGCTGCGAGGCACCGTGCTGTGGGACACGGCCGTTCTCCTTGCCTCGGTGCCCGGTCAGTTCGCCGAAGTGCCGTTGTCGTCGAGCAGCTTCTGGTACCAGTCGCGCAGCTTGTCGCCGCCCTTGCTCTTCCAGTCGGAGACGGCCTGCTGCATGTCGCTGATCTTCTTGCGGCCGCGGGTGATGTCGTCTTCCAGCTGTTCGAAGTCGTTGCCGAGGTTGGTGTAGCGGGACGGCTCGGTGATCATCTGGCCGTAGAAGCTGGACTTCTTGGTGAAGGCGCCCATCCGCTGCTGCCACTCGACCTGGGCCTTGGCGACCTCGGGGAAGTCGGGGTGGGCGATGGTGGCGGCGGGGCTGGCGACCATGACGTAGGCGTTGAGGACCTCGTTGTTGCCCTGGGTGGTCTTGGTGGGCACGCCGTTCTTGACGGTGTAGTCGGTGCCCTCGGGGCCGTAGTTGGTGAGCATGTACTCCTTGGTGCCGTACGGCGCGGCGGTGACGTTGGCGACGGCCAGCACGTCGCGGATCACGGACTCCGAGGCGTTCTTGTTGACGAAGGCGAAGATGCCGGCGGGCTGTTCGGCCCACAGCTGCGGGGCGCCGCCGTCGTGACCGAAGATGTCCATGCCCCAGATCTTGAACTCGGGGTTCTGGGTCGCCTGTTCGGCGGTGCGGCCCCACCACTGGCTGATGTTGTTGGGGTAGATCAGGAACTCGCCGGCCGCGAACTTCGGTCCCGGGTCGGGGGCGTTCTTGCCCAGCATGGAGTCGGGGTGCACGACCCCGGCGGCGAAGAGCTTGCGGGCCCACTCCAGCGCTTCGAGGTATTCCTGGGTCTCGATGCGGTTGACCAGCTTGCCGTCGACGAGGTTCCAGCCGAGCGGTTTCTCGCTGCCGGAGAGCACACCGAAGGACTGGAAGGCGGTCCACTTCATGTCCAGGCACGCCCAGCGCTTGGCCTTGGCGTCGGTGATCTCCTTGGCGAGGGACAGGAACTCGTCCGCCGAGCGCGGGACTTGGTACCCCTTCTTGTCGAAGATGTCCTTGCGGTAGAGGGGCACGATGCCGGTGACATAGGGCGAGGGCTGCGGCAGGCCGCGCAGCTTGCCGCCGAAGATGCAGCGCCGCCAGGCGTCGGTCGGGATGGCGGCGAGGTTCGGGTAGTCCTTGACCTTGTCGCCCGACAGGTACGGGCCGAGATCGGCGAACTTGCTGATGATGGCGGTGGGGATCTTGCCGCCCATGTTCCAGCCCGGCACCACCACGACGTCCGGTACGTCGCTGGAGGCGAGGACCGCGCCCAGCTTCTGGTCGTAGGTGTTGCCGTCCTGGTTCTGCCACTGGACGTCGACGCCGATCAGGTCGTTCATCGCCTTGTAGTAGGCGTTGTCCTGCTTCGGCGGGGAGCCCCAGAACGGGGACATGACGGTGACCTTGCCGCCCTTGCCGAGCTTCTTCGGCACGGAGGTCTTCAGGGTCGCCAGGTCCAGTTTGGCGGTGAAACCGATCGCGGAGCCGTTCTTCGCCGGGATGTCCGGCGTCACCACGTTGTTGGCGACGTAGGACGGCAGCAGCGTCTTCGCGTCCTTGCCCGAGGAGGAGCCTCCTCCCGACCCGCTGTCCGACGCCCCGCACGCCGCGAGCAGCGGCATCCCGCCCGCCACCGCTGCGGTGGCGACGGCCGTGGAGGCGAGGAAACTTCTCCGGCTCGGCCCGGAGGGGGCGGAAGCGGCGTTCGGCGTCATTGCGTCAACCCTTCGTGGCGCACCAGGACACCCGGCGGTGGCCGTCGGCTGCGGTGTCTCGAGTGGAACTGGCTGAGCAGAAGCGGTGCTCCGACCGCTGTCCCCCGGCCCCTGTCGGGTGATCGCTGGGGCGGAATCAGCAGTCGAAGCGCTTCGATGTTGCTGCGAGGTTAAGTGAACACCCGGGGGTGCACAAGGGTCGCTTCCAAGATTCCTCCGCACTGCCGGGAGTGACCTCTCCGCATGCGCTGCTTGAAATCGCGGTGTGCATCCCTTGACACCCACCCCGGCGTCGAATGAGCATCGAAGCGCTTCGAAAGGGCCTCGACGCTCCAGCGCAAGGGGAACGCCACGTGACCGCACAGACACCGCCTACACCGCCCTTCCGCGATCCGCACCTGCCGTTCGCGAAGCGCATCGACGACCTGCTGGGGCGCCTCACCCTGGACGAGAAGGTCTCCTTCCTGCACCAGTTCACGCCGGCCGTGGAGCGCCTCGGCATCGCCGCCTTCCGCACCGGCCAGGAGGCCCTGCACGGGGTGGCCTGGATGGGCCCGGCGACGGTGTTCCCACAGGCGGTGGGGCTCGGCGCGACCTGGAACACCGAACTCGTACGCCGGGTCGGCGAGGCGGTGTCCAAGGAGGTCCGGGCGATGCGGGCGCGCGACGACCGCGTGGGCCTCAACGTCTGGGCGCCGACGGTGAACCTGCTGCGCCACCCGCTGTGGGGCCGCAACGAGGAGGGCTACTCGGAGGACCCGAGGCTGACCTCCGCCATCGCCACCGCCTACACCCGCGGGCTGCGCGGCGACCACCCGGTGTACTGGCGCACCGCCCCCGTCCTGAAGCACTGGCTGGCCCACAACAACGAGACGGACCGGGCCACTTCCTCCTCCTCGGTGCGCCCGCGCGTGTTGCACGAGTACGACCTGCGCGCCTTCGAGGAGACCGTCCGGGCGGGCGCGGTGGCCGGGGTGATGCCCGCGTACAACCTGGTCAACGGCCGTCCCAACCACGTCTCCCCGTACCTGCGCGAGCACCTGCGCACCTGGACCGACGAGGAGCTGCTGGTCTGCTCGGACGCCGGCGCGCCGTCCAACCTGGTCGACCACGAGCACTACTTCGACACCCACGAGGAGGCCACGGCGGCCGCCCTGCTGGCGGGCGTCGACAGCTTCACCGACCACGGCACGGACGCCTCGGAAATCATCGCCCGCGTCAACGGAGCGCTGTCCGAGGGCCTGTTGACGGAGGCCGACATCGACACGGCGGTGCGCCGCCAGCTCTCGGTCCGTTTCCGGCTCGGCGAGTTCGACCCGGACCACGACCCGCACCTGCCCACCGCCGAGTCCGCGGAGTTCGACACCGCGGCG
The DNA here is from genome assembly GCF_040703965.1 of Streptomyces sp. NPDC006655. Lineage (NCBI taxonomy): Bacteria > Bacillati > Actinomycetota > Actinomycetes > Kitasatosporales > Streptomycetaceae > Streptomyces > Streptomyces sp. NPDC006655. Next base: position 27,371 of record NZ_JBEYJU010000039.1, read on the forward strand.
CACCGGGCCCTCGCCCGGGAGGCGGCGGAGCAAGCGGTCGTCCTCCTCAAGAACGACGGTGACCTGCTGCCGCTCGCGCCCGACACCCGGCTCGCCGTGGTCGGCCTGCTCGCCGACGAGTGCAAGCTCGACTGGTACAGCGGCACCCTGCTGCACCGTGCCACCCCGCTGGAGGGCCTGTACGAACGGTTCGGCGCGGGGCGCGTGGAGTTCGCGGAGGGCGTGGACCGGGTCCGGCTGAAGCTCGCCGACGGCTCGTTCCTGCACGTCCCGCCCGCTCCCGAGGCCGCCGACGAGGTGCGCGGCGCGGCGGGCGCCCTGGACCCGGCGCTGCTCGCGGGCCGGACGGACCTCCCGCCGCTCGGCACCGACGCCACCGGAACCGAGTTCGCCCTCCTCGACTGGGGCGAGGGGGTGCTGACGCTGCGCGCCCCGGACGGCCGCTACCTCTCGGTCGCCGACGACGGCTTCGTGCGCGCCGCCGCGGACCAGCCCGGCGGCTGGGTCGTCCAGGAGACGTTCCGCCTGGAACCCCACGACGACGGTCACCTCCTGCGGCATCTCGGCACGGGTCGCCACGTCTGTGTCACCGCGGACGGGGTCCGGGTCGCCGCCGAGGACGCGGCGGTCCTCGACGTGATCATCGTGGAGCGCGGCGCGGACACCGTCGCCAGGGTGGCCGCCGCGGCCGACGCCGTCCTGGTGGTCGCGGGCAACGACCCGCACATCAACGGCCGGGAGACCGAGGACCGGACGACCCTGGCGCTGCCCCCGCAGCAGGAACGCCTGCTGCGCGCGGCCCGCGCCGCGAACCCCAACACCGTCCTGGCCCTGACGTCGGCCTACCCCTACGCGGTGGACCCGGCCGGCCTGCCGGCCGTGCTCTGGACGGCCCACGGCGGGCAGGCGGCCGGCACCGCCCTCGCCCGCGTGCTGGCCGGTGACGTCTCGCCCGCGGGCCGCCTCCCGCAGACCTGGTACGCCTCCGACGCCGACCTGCCCGGCCTCCTCGACTACGACATCCTGGGCTCGCGCCAGACGTACCTCTACTTCGAGGGCACCCCGCTCTTCCCGTTCGGCCACGGCCTGTCCTACGCGTCCTTCTCCTACACGGACCTGACGGCCGAGGTGCGCGACGGGGCGCTCCGGGTCTCGTGCACCGTCACCAACACGGGTGACGTGAGGGCCGACGAGGTGCCCCAGCTCTACGCCCGCGCCGTCGAACCCTCCGTGACCCGCCCGCGCCGCGAACTCCTCGACCACCGCAGGATCACCCTGTCCCCCGGCGAGCGCGCCGGCCTGGGCTTCGAAGTCCCGCTCTCCGCCCTCGCCTTCTGGGACGTCCGGGGCGGCGCCCGCCGCCTGGAGCAGGGCGCGTACGACGTGCTGGTGGGCGCGTCCAGCGAGGACATCCGGCTGCGTACGACCCTGGTCCTGGACGGCGAGCGGGCGGTACCGCGTCGCGTCGCCGAACGCGGCCTGGACGCGGCCGACTTCGACGAGCAGTCGGGCACCGCGATCGTGGACCGGTCGAAGACGGCGGGCGACGCGGTCACCCCTGAGGGCGACGGGCCCGGCGAACTCGTCTACCGGGACTGCGACTTCGGCACCGGCGTGACGACGGTCCGGGCGCTGGTCTCCGGCGCGGGCACGCTGGAACTCTCCCTGGACGGCGGCGCGCGGACGGCCGTACTCACCCTCGGCGAACCCACCGCGGACGTGTACGCCTACACCACGCTCACCGCGGACCTCGCCGCCGAGGGCGTCCACGACCTGCACATCGAACTGCGCGGCCCACTGCGGCTCGCGCACGTCGGTTTCTCCGGCTGAGGGTCCGGAGCGACCGACACGTACCCGCGCCCTCCTCCGCACTCGTCCAGGTGGCGGCCGCCCGGCGGCCCTGACACCCGCGCGGCGCGGCCGGTGACAGCGCATCAGGGCATCTCGCGCTGTGGCGGCGCCGGTTGACGAGTGGCCGCCGAAATCGACAACTGTTGCTGCCGGTCAACGAGGACTGCGGACCTCGAGCGAAACGCTCAGCCCGCGGCCAATCCGGTGCGGTAGGCGATGATGACCAGGTGGACGCGGTCGCGGGCGTCGAGCTTCGTCAGCAGGTTGCGTACGTGCGTCTTGGCGGTGCCCGGGGCGATGTGGAGCCGGCGGGCGACCTCGTCGTTGGTCAGGCCTCCGGCGACCAGCGTGAGGACTTCGCGCTCGCGGTCGGTCAGCGCCGCGAGGCCTTCCGGGACCGAGGTCGGGGTCGGGGGTCGTGCGGTGAATCTGGTGATCAGTCGCTTGGTGATCGTCGGGGCGAGCAGCGTGTCGCCGGCGGTGACGGCACGCACCGCCTCGATCAGGCGCCGCGGCGGTGTGTCTTTGAGGAGGAAGCCGCTCGCTCCGGCGCGCAGCGCTTCGTAGACGTACTCGTCGAGGTCGAAGGTGGTCAGGATCAGGATCTTGGCCTGCGGCTCGGCGGTGATGATGTGGCGGGTGGCCTCGATGCCGTCGAGCACCGGCATGCGGATGTCCATGAGGACCGCGTCCGGGCGAAGGGTTCGGGCGAGTTCGACGGCCTGCTCACCGTTGTCCGCCTCGCCGACGACCTGGATGTCGGAAGCCGAGTCGAGGATGCCGCTGATGCCTGCGCGCAGCAGGTGCTGGTCGTCGGCCAGCAGAACGCGCTGGTTCATCGGACCGCCCGGGGGCCGTGATCCATGGGTGGGACCGGTGCATCTGTCGTGGGCTCCACAGAGAGCAGTGGCAGGCGGGCCCAGATGCGGTAGCCGCCCTCGCCGGTGGGTCCGGCGTCGAGTTCTCCGCCGTAGAGCGCCGCCCGCTCGCGCATCCCGGCCGTGCCGCGGCCCGGGCTTCGCGCGGCATCTTGGCCGGGCTCCGACCCGGACTTGGTAGTGTCGTTGGTCACCTGGATCTCCAGATACCGTTCGCCGAAGCGAAGGTGCAGTTCGGCCGTGTCGCCGCCGTGCTTGATCACGTTGGTCAGGGCCTCCTGCACGATCCGGTACGCCGCCAGATCCTCGCCGGGCGGCAGCGCGCACTCGGCCCCGGCCGTGGTCACGCTCACCTGCACCCCGGCGTGTGCCGCCCGTTCGATCAGGCGTGGCAGGTCGCCGAGCCCGGGCGCGGGCGCGTGGCCGACTTCCTGCTCGGCGCTCTCCGGTTCGCCGTCTTCGGCGCGCAGCACTTCCACCAGGCGCCGCATTTCGTCGAGAGCTTGGCGTCCGGTGGTCTCGATCACGGAGAGCACGGCCCGGGCTTGTGCCGCACCGGGCGCTGCCGCGCCCACCTCGGCCGCGCCGTCCTCGAGCAGCATCCCGCCGTAACCTGCCTGCACCGTGATCACGCTCATGTGGTGGGCGACGACGTCGTGCAGTTCCCTGGCGATGTCCATGCGCTGCCGAGCCAGCCGGTGACGTGCCCGCTCCATTCCGGTGCGTGCCTGCTGCGCCTGCGCGCGTAGGGCGAGCGCGGTGTAGCGGCGGTTCATCCCCACAGCGAACCCGATCGCCCAGAGCACGAGGTAAGCCGAGCCGAACAACACGGCGCCGCCTGTGTGCCTGAAGTCGGGCAGCGCCGTCGACACCGCTGCGATCAACGCCCCGCTCAGCGCTGCGATCGCCGCGGGCGGCCTGGTGCGCGAGGTGAGGGTGTAGAGCGTAAGGCCGAGCGGAACCAGCGCGGCGGACGCCGAGCGCGGCTGCCATGCCGCCACGACCCCGAGGGCGAGCAGCGAGACCAGGAACGCGGCCGCCGGCCACCGGGAACGTGCCGCGATCGGCCAGGCCAGCGCGACAGCGCAGGCCAGCGCACCGAGCAGGGGGAACACGGCGTCCGCTTGCTTGGCCAGCAGCAGCCCCGCCGCCGCGCCGTAACAGGCGGCCACTGCGCCGTCCGCGGCCCGCCACCACGCCGGACGCACCCGCGTGAGCAGCGGCGGAGCGATGGGAAAAGCCATGCCGCCAGCGTAAGCACGCGTCGAAGGGCCGGCATCGTCCTACCGGCGTATGCCCACGGGCATAGGCGCAACCAGGCCGCGGGCAGATGTGCCCGCTCGGGGCCGACGGGCACCGTGGGGGCCATGAACCTTCCCAGCTCCCCGCGGGCGATCGAAGTACATGGCCTGACCAGGCGGTTCGGCCGCGAGACGGCCGTGGACAACCTCAGTTTCCACCTCGCACCAGGCAAGATCACCGGCTTCCTCGGCCCGAACGGCGCGGGCAAGTCCACCACGCTGCGCATGATTCTGGGCCTGGACACCCCCGACGCCGGCCGCGCTCTAATCAACGGCCGGCCCTTCCACGCCCTGTCCCGGCCGCTGCGCGAGGTCGGCGCACTCCTGGACGCAGGCGCCGTTCACCCCGGGCGGCGCGCCCGCGACCATCTCTCCTGGCTGGCCGCGAGCAACCGCCTGCCCGTCGACCGGGTCGGCCACGTGCTCGACCTCACCGGGCTGTCCAGCGTGGCCGGCAAGCGGGTCGGGTCTTTCTCCTTGGGCATGCGCCAGCGCCTGGGCATCGCCGCCGCCCTGCTCGGCGATCCCGCCGTACTGCTGCTGGACGAACCGGTCAACGGCCTGGATCCCGAAGGCGTGCTGTGGATCCGCGCCCTGATGAAGTCGCTGGCCGCCGAGGGCCGCACCATCCTGGTCTCCAGCCATCTGATCAGCGAGATGGCACTCACCGTCGACCACCTGGTCGTCATCGGCCGCGGCCGTCTGCTCGCCGACACCGACGTCACGCGGTTCCTCGCAACTGCCGGCCCGGGCGCCTCGCTGGAGGACGCCTACATGCGCCTGACGGCCACATCGGTGGAGTACCGCACGCACCTGACGGGCCGACACCCCCAGGGAGATCTTCGATGACCAGCCGCGCCACCACCACCCGAGCCTTCGCCGACCGCACGCCCGGCCTGCCCGCGCTGCTGCGCGCAGAATGGATCAAGCTGCGCACCATGCGCTCCACCACGATCACCGTGGCCGCCGCGCTCCTCCTGGGGCTGGGGGTCGGCCTGATGGACGTACTCTCCGTCACCGGCCACTGGGCCACCATGAGCGCCTCCGACCGGGATCAGTTCGACCCGGTCGGCGACTCGCTCAGCGGCTTCCAGTTCGCCGAACTCGCCCTCGGCGCCCTGGGCGTGCTGGCGATCAGCACCGAGTACTCCACCGGCATGATCCGCACCACGCTCACCGCCACCCCGCACCGTTCCCGGGTCTACACCGCCAAAGCGCTGACCCTCGGAGCCTTCGCCCTACTGATCTCGCACGTCCTGGCATTCGCCGCATTCCTGCTCGGCCAACTGGTTCTGCACCGCCGACACCTGAACGCCTCCCTCACCGACGGCCACGCACTGCGCGCGGTGGCCTGCGCGGGTCTGTACATGGCCGTGGTCGCCATGGCGGGATTCGGCCTCGGCGCGCTGCTGCGGCACACCGCCGCAGCCATCGCCGCCGTGTTCGCCCTGGTCTTCCTCGCCTACCCGATCGCACGCGCCTTCGAAGGCAGCACCTACCTGCCCGACCACCTCACCCCGATCAACGCGGCCACCAGGCTGGCCACCCTCGATCCGCCCACCGGGCCGCACGCCGCGCGCATCCCCTCGCTGGGCTTCGCCCTGTTTGATCTCGCCCTCTACCTGGCCGTCTTCGTGGGCGCCGGCGCCTGGCGGGCAAGGCGCGACGCGTGAAACCAAGAACCACACGGCAAACCGACGCCCAAGGTGCCAGTCGCTCAGGGCACGGGCCGGGGCCGACGGAGCACGGCGACACCACAACCCCTCTGACACGCCCTTCGGACTCTTCAGGAGGCGCCATGATCATCAACGTTCGCCGTCGGCTCCACGCGCGCCGGCGCAGTCCCGTGATCGCAGCGATGGCCTGCGCCGCAGCAGCACTCGCAGCCTCGGCGTCCACCGCTGTGGCAGACGACGAAGCAACGGCCGAACCCGCGCAGCACACACCCGTCCGCCTGACGCTTCCTGAGCCGACGGGCCCGCATCACATCGGCAAAACCGTGCTCCACCTCACGGATCCCTCGCGGCGTGAACCCTGGGTGCCGTCGCACCCCTTCCGCACACTGATGATCAGCATCTGGTACCCCGCACAGGACGCCACCCGCCATCCGGCGGCGCCCTACATGCCTGCCGCCTCCGGCGCCGAGTTCCTCGTGAACGACACCGGGCTGCACCCGGGGCAGGCGGAACTGCCCATCACGCACGCCCACGTGGACGCACCGGTCGACCGAGACTGCCGCAAAATCCCGGTCGTGGTCTACGCCACCGGGAAGAACGCCACCCGGGACAACACCACCATCATCGACGAAGACCTGGCCAGCCACGGGTACCTCGTGGTCACCATCGACTTCCCCTACGACGCCGGCGAGGTCGAGTTCCCGGACGGCCACATCGTCCACGCGATCCCTGACTCCGCCCGCGGCGACGGATCCGCGATGCTCGCCGAGCGCGTCGCCGACACCAGCTTCGTCCTGAACCAACTCGACGCGCTCAGCCACGGTGCCGACCCCGACACCGATCACCACCCGGTGCCTCGCGGACTGGCCGAAGCACTCGATCTGACCAGGATCGGCCTGTTCGGCCACTCCCTCGGCGGCGTCAACGTCGCCTCCAGCATGTACGCCGACTCCAGATTCGACGCCGGCATGGACATCGACGGGGGTGCCGCGGGCCCGGTGGTCCAAGCCGGTCTCGACCGGCCCTTCCTGATCGTGGACGGCAACAAGTCCAGCCGCGCCACCCTGCCGGACTACCAGACGTTCTGGACCCACCTGCACCGCTGGCACCGCGACATCGCCCTGCTCGGCTCCGGCCACGACTCCTTCACCGACCTCGAGGCCTTCTATCCCCAACTCGCGCAGGTGCTGCCCCTGCCGACCTCCGAACTCGTCCACCTCTTCGGCACCATCGCCCCCGACCGAGCCGTCGCCTGGCAACAGACCTACCCCCGAGCCTTCGCCGATCAGATGCTCACGCACCACCGGCGCCGGCTGCTGAACCAGCCCTCATCACGATTCCCGGAGATCGTCTTCATCCCGTGACAGTCGCCGGCGCCGTGTCGGCAGGGCGCATCCCTGGCCGACGGATCGACGACAACAGCCTGACCGACCGGCTCACCACGCCCAGGCGCCGCACCAGCGCGTCCATCCCCGCGGCCGGCGGATGCGCCGGCTCCCCGGCGATGCCCCGGGCAGCCGGAGGGTTCGGGAGCTTGTCGAACCGGTGGCGCAGCTCTCCTTCACCCAGCCCTGCGGCCCATTCCGCCCGGCCTCGTCGACAGCGTTCCGGCTCTCCACCGCACCCGGTGGTTGACAACGTCGCCGTCCTTGCCTGTGGACGGTGAAAGCGGAACCGGCCGGAGCCCCCGCACAGCGGGCTCCGGCCGGGGTGGGTGGTCCGGGTGGGTCAGAGGGCGAGGCCGGTGAGGACCAGGACCCGCTCGTAGGTGTAGTCGTCCATCGCGAACCTGACGCCCTCGCGGCCGACGCCGGACTGCTTGACGCCGCCGTACGGCATCTGGTCGGCGCGGTAGGAGGGGACGTCGCCGATGATCACACCGCCGACCTCCAGGGCGCGGTGGGCCCGGAAGGCGGTTTGCACGTCGTGGGTGAAGACGCCCGCCTGGAGGCCGTACTTGGAGTCGTTGACGGCGGCGAAGGCCTCGGCCTCGCCGTTCACCTTCTGCACGGTGAGGACGGGCCCGAAGACCTCCTCGCAGGAGACGGTGGTGTCGGCCGGGACGTCGGTGAGGACGGTCGGCGCGTAGGTGGCACCGTCCCGGTCGCCGCCGGTGAGCAGGGTGGCGCCGTCCTCGACGGCCTCCTTCACCCACGCCTCGACGCGCTCCGCGGCGGCCTCGCTGACCAGCGGGCCGACATCGGTCTTCGGGTCGGCCGGGTCACCGGTGACCTGGGCCTCGACGGCGGCGACGATGCGCGGCAGCAGACGGTCGTAGACGGACGCGTCGGCGATGACCCGCTGCACCGAGATGCAGGACTGGCCGCCCTGGTAGTTGGAGAAGGTCGCGATGCGGCCGGCGGCCCAGTCGAGGTCGGCGTCGCTCGCGTAGTCGCCGAGGACGACGGCCGCGCCGTTGCCGCCCAGCTCCAGCGTGCAGTGCTTGCGCGGGACCGAGTCCATGATCGAGTAGCCGACCTTCTCGGAACCGGTGAACGAGATGACCGGGAGGCGCTCGTCCTGGACGAGGGCGGCCATCTTGTCGTTGGCGACCGGGAGGATCGACCAGGAGCCGGCCGGGAGACCCGTGGTCTCGGCGAGCAGGTCGCCGATGATCAGGCCGGAGAGGGGGGTGGCCGGGGCCGGCTTGAGGATGATCGGCGCGCCGGCCGCGATGGCCGGGGCGATCTTGTGGGCGCACAGGTTGAGCGGGAAGTTGAAGGGCGCGATGCCGAGGACGACGCCCTTCGGGAAGCGGCGGGTCAGCGCGAGCCGGCCCTGGCCGCCGAGGTCGGTGTCGAGGCGCTGGGCCTCGCCGCCGTTGAAGCGGCGGGCCTCTTCGGCGGCGAACCGGAACACGGAGACGGCACGGCCGACCTCGCCGCGGGCCCACTTGATCGGCTTGCCGTTCTCGGCGGAGATCAGCTGGGCTATCTCCTCGGTGCGCTCGGCGAGGCGGCGGCTGACGTGGTCGAGGGCGGCGGCGCGTACGTGGGCCGCAGTGGCGGCGAACTCGTCGCGCACGGCGTAGGCGGCGGCGACGGCCTCTTCGACCTGGGCGTCGGTGGGGACGCCGACCCTGCCGACGAGACGGCCGTCCCACGGGCTGGTGACGTCGAAGGTGTCCTCGCCGGTGACCTGGCGGCCGGCGAGCCAGAAGGCGGTGGTGGAAGTCATGTGCGGGCCCCGGCCCTTCCGCGTTGGGGGTGTGTGCGTTCGGGTCCACGGTAGGTCGCCGGGGGCGGCGGCGCGTTTGTCCGGGGTGTAGTGGTGGCGGGCGCGGGTGCGACGCTTTGGCAGGGGCGCCGTCGCCGGGTCAGTCCCCTGACGTCGCCTTCAGGGCCAGCCACAGTTCCATCCGTACGTCCGGGTCGTCCAGGGAGCGGCCGAGGATCTCCTCCACCCTGCGCATCCGGTAGCGCAGCGTGTGGCGGTGGACGCCCAGGTCCGCGGCCGCCGCGTCCCACTGGCCGTGCCGGGAGAGCCAGGCCCGCAGCGAGGCGACCAGGTCACCCCGGCCGGTCGCGTCGTGCTCGCGCAACGCCCTCAGCAGGCCGTCCGCGAACGCCCGCACCGCGTCGTCGGCCAGCAGCGGAAGCACCGAGCCCGAGGCCAGCTGCTCGTGCTCGACCAGGACCCGGCCTCTGCGCCGGGCCACCGACAGCGCCTGTTCGGCCTGCTTGTAGGCGGCCGCGGCGCCGGTCGGGCCGGCCGGTGCCGACAGGCCCACGGCCAGCTCCTCGTCCTCTCCGCCGCCCTGCTCGCCGGCCGCCGTCCGCGCGGCCTCCCGGGCCGCCGCGTACTCCGTGCACGCCGTCACCGCCGCGCCCCCGTCGGCGGCCAGCACCACCAGCCGCTCCTCCCCCTCGGGCACCACCAGGACCGCCTCCCCGGAACGCGCCGCGGCCGACTCCACCACCTCGGTGAGGCCGGCCCGCAGTTCGCCGCCCGCGTCCGCGACGAGCATCCGGAAGGGTGCGTCGAGCAGGCCGCCGTACAGGTCCCCGGCGACGGCCCGCGCATGGTCCGGCTCTCCGGCGAGCAGCATCCGCAGCACCGCCTCCCCGACCCGCTGCTCGGCCGCGTGCAGCGAACGGGAGCGTTCCGTCGTGAGGGTGAGCAGGGCGATGGCGGAGTGGACGGCGTAGCGCTCGGCCGTGCCGAGGGCCGCCGCCGTACCGACCGCGAGGGCGGCGCGCGGGCGGCGGCCCGTCCCGAGCGAGTGCAGCTCGACCCGGTCCTCGTGATCGGGGCCGCCCACCACCGAGGACGCCGGTGCCGGGCGCTCCCGGAGGCGTTCCACCTCCGCGGTGAGCCGTGCCGCCCGGCGCCCCGCCCACTCCGGTGCGGTCGCCACCACCGCGCCGGACGCGTCGTACAGCGCCGCCCAGCCGTCCACCTGGGCGGCGAGCGCGGACAGCAGGCCCTCGGGCCCCGCGTTCAGCGCCTGCCTGGTCAGTTCCCGCTGGGCGGCGAAACCCGCGGTCACCGCGCGGTACTGGTCGGCCGCGATCGCCGCCGAGACCGCCTTGCTGATGGCGAGGAAGGGGGTGCGGCGCGGCACCTCCAGAAGGGGCAGGCCCTCCTTCTCCGCCGCGTCGACCAACGCGTCGGGGATCTCGTCATAGTTGACCCCGACGGCGAAGCCGAGACCCACCACACCCGCTCCGACCAGGCGTTTCACATACCGCCGCATGGCCTGGGGATCCTCCGCGTCCAGTTTCAGCGCGGTGATCAGGAGCAGTTCGCCGCCCTCCATGTACGGCACCGGGTCGGCGAGTTCGCTGACATGGGCCCAGCGCACGGGCACGTCGAGGCGGCCCTCGCCCGCGCGCACGGTCAGCTTGAGCGCGGAGTGGTGGACGAGCGAGGCGAGCGTCGGTGGCATCGGGCCGTCAGGTCTTCTCTTCGGTCGTGACCGTCGGGACGGTCGTGACAGTCGCGACAGGGCAGCGGGCAGTTTGGCCGTCCCGTACGAAGGGCCACTGTCGATTCTGCCTCACTGTACGGTCACGCGTGCGCCCCCGTTCAGACCCGGACGCCGCTCCTCAGGTCCACCAGCAGGGGCGGCGCGTGTTCGCCCTTGACCGTCGTCAGGGAGAGGACGGCGTGACCGGCGGGCACCCCGTGCGCCAGCTCGGAGGCGGACCAGCGCTCACGCTCCACCTGCCGTACGGTGACCGCCCGCGCGGTGGGCGCCTTGCCCGTGATCACCCGGCGTACGACGTGCAGCGCCTTGCCGGCCGGGGTCTCCGCGATGATCTGCCGGTCGGTGACGTCCCGGGCCTCGGTCCACTCCTTGCCCCACACCTCGGCGAAGTCCTGCCCGTCCCAGGGGGTGAGGCCGGCGAAGGCCATCCGGCAGCCGGCGGCGCCGAGCAGCGGACCGCGCAGCGGGCGGGGTACGTCGTCGAGCGTACGGAGGGTCAGCGCGACGCCCGCGTTGGTCGAGCGCAGCCGCTGGATGCCGCGCACCGCCTCGGGGGTGACGACGCCCGTAGCGTCGTCCAGGAGCAGGCAGGCGAAGAGCGAGCGGTCGTCCCGTACGGTCACGCTCGCCGTGAACTGGGCGAGCACCAGGCGGGCCAGGATGCGGGAGGCGTCGGCGTGGCCGCGCTCGGGCAGGTCGATGCGGACCCGGACCGGGTGGTCGAGGGCCCTGAGGGAGAAGGGGCGGGTCTGTCCCGAGGTGTCGAAGAAGCCGGCGAACGCCGGACGGTCGAGCAGGGCGATGCGGTCGGCGAGAACCGCGCCCACGTCGCCGGGGTGGCCCATCTGCCGTTCCCGGGCGTCGAGTTCGCGCAGCAGCGACTCGTGTCCTGTGGCGCCGAGCCCCTTGCGGAGGGCGGCCAGCGGGCCGGCCGCGCCGTCGAGGAGCTGGCGGAGCTCGGGTACGGAGGGGAAGCGGCCGTGCACCGCCCTGAAGGGGCCGAGCAGCTGGGCGAGGACGGTGGTGGAGCGGCGGCTGTCGCTGCCGGGGTGCGGGTCGGCGAGGTCGCCGACGAGGGCCTCGGCGAGTATGGCGGCGGCTTCGTCGGGGTCGGTGGTGCCGCCGTACAGGTCGAGGTCGTAGACGGACTCGGGGTGGGCGATGCGGACGACGACGTCGTAGGCGTCGGCGGGTCCGAGCCCGGCGCCGGCCGCGCCGACGACGACCACGGAGGCACGCCCGGCGAGCGCGTGCAGGCACAGTGACTCGGCGAGCGGGCGGACCAGGGAGCCGGTCTTGCCGGAGCCGGCCGGGCCGACGGCGAGCAGGGAGGTGCCGAGCAGGTCGGGGCCGAGGGCGAGGCCGGTGCCCCGGTAGTGGTAGGGGTTGCGGGGGTCGTCGGCCGTCGTACCCAGCCGGACCTGGCCGGTCACCAGGTCGTGCCGGGCGTGCCGGGCGGGCAGGTCGCGTTCGCCGGAGGGGTGCAGGCAGGCGGCGGCGCCGTCCTTGACGACGGCGGCGCAGAAGGCGGCCATGCCGTGCCGGCCGCTCTGCACCCCCTGCCAGGCACGGGCGATCCGGGCATGGTCCACGTCCCGCATCAGCCCGCCACGCGCCTCCCCGGCCAGTCGATCGGCGGCCTCGTGCGCGCCGGCCTGCCGGAGGTACACGAATTCGGCGGGGTCCTGCTCGGGGGCGGGCGGCCGCTCGGCGGCCGGCCTGGCCGGGCTCCAGGCGGGCGGGCCGTAGCGGCGCCAGACCTCGCCCCAGCGGCCGAGCCGGCCGACGACGAGCGCGATCGCGAGGGCGATCAGCGCGTAGTAGCCGTACCAGAGGAACGCGTTGCCCACGGCGTCGTCGCTGTGCCGCCAGGAGTCCGGGGTGAACAGCTCCAGCGGGACCACCCACCAGCCGCCCAGGTAGCCGTTCCACAGCAGCGACCAGAGCAGCCAGCCGACCAGGAACGCGATCAGCGCGCCGCTCAGCAGCTGCCTGGCCGGGATCGCCTCGGGTTCCTCGGTGGGCCGCGCCCGGTACCCGAACCGCCACACCCCCGGGGCCGCCTCCGGCCGGGGGGTGCGCAGCCAGCCGAGGAAGGCCGCGCCGTCCGGCAGCGGGGGCACCGTCGGCGGTGCCGTCGGCCGCGGCGGCACCGAGAAGGTGCCGGCCGGCCCGGCGGACGCCTCGGTCGGTACCGCGGACGCCTCGGCCGGCGCGGCGCCCGTGTCCTGCGGTCCCGCCGGACGGGGCACAGGATTCGCATGCGTGCCCCGGGCGTCCCGCGTCCCGTCGCTGTCCATCGCTCTCGCTCCCTGACCAGCCGTTCCGTCCACCGTCAGCGGCCAATCTAACGCTCACCCCAAGGGAGTTCACCGCTTACGCGGCCGAGGAGCCTCGCGGTCCGGCCACGGTCCCTCCCGCTGCCCTATGTCCATGACGGACAACGCCACGGCCCGACAACGCCCACATGGAGCATGCCCACCTCCCACACCCGGCCCTAGCCTGCGAAGAAAGAAGGAAAGCGTCCGAAAACGCACCGCCGGAGTCACCCGGAAGACCACTCGGTCCGCAGCCGGGACTCGCCGGTTCGCACGATTCACCAGGGAGCCCCCCATGACCGCACTTCCGCAGGAGCGCCGCGTCGTCACCGCCATCCCCGGCCCCAAGTCGCAGGAGCTGCAGACCCGCCGTCTCGCCGCGGTCGCGCAGGGCGTCGGCTCCGTGCTGCCGGTGTTCACCACCCGCGCGGGCGGCGGCATCATTGAGGACGTCGACGGCAACCGTCTGATCGACTTCGGTTCCGGTATCGCGGTGACCAGCGTGGGCGCCTCCGCGGAGGCCGTCGTACGCCGGGCGAGCGCCCAGCTGGCCGACTTCACGCACACCTGTTTCATGGTCACTCCGTACGAGGGCTACGTCGAGGTCGCCGAGGCGCTCGCCGAGCTGACCCCCGGCGACCACGCCAAGAAGTCCGCGCTGTTCAACAGCGGTGCCGAGGCCGTCGAGAACGCCGTCAAGATCGCGCGTGCGTACACCAAGCGGCAGGCCGTGGTCGTCTTCGACCACGGCTACCACGGCCGTACGAACCTCACCATGGCGCTGACCTCCAAGAACATGCCGTACAAGAACGGCTTCGGGCCGTTCGCGCCCGAGGTGTACCGGGTGCCGGTCGCCTACGCCTACCGCTGGCCCACCGGCCCGCAGAACGCCGGTCCGGAGGCCGCCAAGCAGGCCATCGACCAGATCTCCAAGCAGATCGGCGCCGACAACGTCGCCGCGATCATCATCGAGCCGGTGCTCGGCGAGGGCGGCTTCATCGAGCCGGCGAAGGGCTTCCTGCCCGCGATCAGCCAGTTCGCCAAGGACAACGGGATCGTCTTCGTCGCCGACGAGATCCAGTCCGGCTTCTGCCGGACCGGCCAGTGGTTCGCCTGTGAGGACGAGGGGATCGTCCCCGACCTGATCACCACCGCCAAGGGCATCGCGGGCGGTCTGCCGCTGGCCGCCGTCACCGGCCGCGCCGAGATCATGGACGCCGCCCACGCCGGCGGCCTCGGCGGCACGTACGGCGGCAACCCGGTCGCCTGCGCCGGTGCGCTCGGCGCCATCGAGACCATGAAGGAGCTCGACCTCAACACCAGGGCGAAGAACATCGAGGCGATCATGAAGCCTCGCCTGACCGCGATGGCCGAGAAGTTCGACGTCATCGGTGACGTGCGCGGCCGGGGCGCGATGATCGCCATCGAGCTGGTCAAGGACCGCGCCACCAAGGAGCCGAACCCGGAGGCGACCGCCGCGCTCGCGAAGGCCTGCCACCAGGAGGGCCTGCTGGTCCTGACCTGCGGCACCTACGGCAACGTGCTGCGTTTCCTGCCCCCGCTGGTGATCGGCGAGGACCTCCTCAACGAGGGCCTCGACATCATCGAGCAGGCCTTCGCGCGGATCTGAGCCACCGGGCTCCGCCGGGCCCCGCCAGGGGGCCCGGTCCCGTGCGTCACCGCCGCCCCGGCCGTCCCGTCCGGTGGGATGTGGGAGGCTTGGGCGGCTCCCGTCAGGCCGTGTGAAGAAGGTGTGCGAGGTGGATGGCGGGACGCGATTGCGCCTGTCGCCGTGCCGCACCCTGCCGTAGGTTCTGAGCAGATGAGAGATACACCCCGCCCACAGGGGACTGTGGGCGACTTCAGGACGGGGCCTCCCCAGCTTCGACCTGGTCGTGCCCTCGCGCACACAACCGGGGCCTCCGGCTCCGGATCTCCTCACCGATCGGACGGTCGCCCGCCCCAAACCCCCCGGGGCGTGCGGCGTTCCGGTCCGGACGGCCGCCTCGGAACCACCCCCCCTGTTCCGGGGCGGCCGACCTCCTTTCTTCTCCTCCTCGCGGGACTCATGGGCCTTCCGGCCGTCCTCTTCGCGCTGATCACCTGGCAGGTCGTGGCGCACGGCCCCCTGCTGCGCCTGGACAGCCGTCTGAGCAGCGCCCTGGTCCACCCGGACCGGTTCTCCTCGGGCCTCTCCGACCTCGGGAACGTACAGGTCGCGGTCCCGGTCCTGGTGATCGCGATCGCCTACGTGGGCCGGCGCGGCCGTACCGCCGGCACGGACCGCTGGTGGCTGCCGCCCACGGCGGCGGCCGTCCTGATGGCCCTGGTCCCCGCGATCGTCGTCCCGCTCAAGGACTGGACCGCCCGCCCGGGGACCCCCGTGGTGCCCCCGGCGGTCGGCTACTTCCCCTCCGGCCACACGGCGACGGCCGCGATCGCGTACGGCTCCGCGACCCTGATCCTCCTCCCCTGGCTGCCCTCCGCGCGAGCCCGCCGACTGGCCGTCGGGAGCTGCGCGGCCCTGGTCCTCGGCGTCTCCTACGGTCTGGTCCGCCGCGGCTGGCACTGGCCGCTGGACGTGCTGGCCAGCTGGTGCCTGGGCACGATCATGCTGACGGCGCTGGCCCTGCTGCTCAGCCGAAGTAGGCGTCGAAGTTCTTCTGGAACTCCCAGTTCGCGTACCGGTCCCAGTTGACCGACCAGGTCATCAGGCCGCGCAGCGCGGGCCAGGTGCCGTGCGTGGTGTACGAGCCGCAGTTCGTCTTCTTCGTCAGGCAGTCCAGGGCCTTGGTGACCTCGGACGGCGCCACGTAGCCGTTGCCCGCGTTGGTCGACGCCGGCATGCCGATCGCGATCTGGTCGGGGCGCAGCGGCGGGAAGACGTTGCCGGCGTCGCCCGCCACCGGGAAGCCGGTGAGCAGCATGTCGGTCATGGCGATGTGGAAGTCGGCGCCGCCCATGGAGTGGTACTGGTTGTCGAGGCCCATGATCGGGCCCGAGTTGTAGTCCTGGACGTGCAGCAGGGTCAGGTCGTCGCGGAGGGCGTGGATGACCGGGAGGTACGCCCCGCAGCGCGGATCCTGGCCGCCCCACTTGCCGGTGCCGTAGTACTGGTGGCCCATCTGCACGAAGAAGGTCTCCGGCGCCATGGACAGCACGAACTTCGAGCCGTAAGTGGCCTTCAGCGTCTTCAGCGCGGAGATCAGGTTGACGATCACCGGGGTCGTCGGGTTCCTGAAGTCCGTGTCGTTCGCGTCCAGGGAGAGCGAGTGACCCTCGAAGTCGACGTCGAGGCCGTCGAGGCCGTAGGTGTCGATGATGTTCGAGACGGAGGAGACGAAGGTGTCCCGGGCGGCGGCCGTGGTGAGCTGGACCTGGCCGTTGGCGCCGCCGATCGATATCAGCACCTTCTTGCCCGCCGCCTGCTTGGCCTTGATCGCCGCCTTGAACTCGGCGTCGCTCTCCACGTTCGGGCACTCGGTGACCGGGCAGCGGTGGAAGCGGATGTCGCCGGAGGTGGCGGAGGTCGGCTCGCCGAAGGCCAGGTCGATGACGTCCCAGCTGTCGGGCACGTCGGCCAGGCGGGTGTAGCCGGAGCCGTTGGCGAAGGAGGCGTGGAGGTAGCCGACCAGGGCGTGGGTGGGCAGGCCGGTGGACCCACCGGAGGACCCGGCGGCGGTCGTGGCGGACACCGCGGCGGACCTCGCCGACTCGCCGGCGCCGTTCAGGGCGGTGACCTGGAAGCTGTACGCGGTGGACGGGGACAGGCCGGTCACGGTCGCCGAGGTCCCGGTCGCCGTCCGGTCCTTCACCCCGTCCCGGTAGACCGCGTAGCTCGTCGCGCCGGTGACCGCGGTCCAGGACAGGGCCACGCCGGTGGACGTGACGGTGCCGGTCCGCAGCCCGGTGGGCGCGGCGGGCGGCTGGCCGACGGGGGCACCCGGGCCCACGAGTGACACGTCGTCGGCGTAGTAGGCACCGGTGCCGTACCAGCCGTGGGTGTAGATCGTGACCTTGGTGGTCGAGGCGCCGGTGGTGAAGGCGGTGGTGAGTTTCTGCCAGTCGGGGGCGGACTGGGTCCAGGTGGAGACGTCGGTGGTGCCGGTGCCGCTCGCGCCGAGGTAGACGTAGGAGCCGCGGGCGTAGCCGGACAGCGTGTACTGGGCACCGGGCTGGACGGTCACCGTCTGCGCGCACTGGGCGTAGTCGCTGCCGGCCGGGGTTGCCTGGAGTGCCGAGCCGCCGCTGTGCACGGGCGAGCCGACCGTCGTACCGGCCGTGCAGGTCCAGCCGGTGAGGCCGGACTCGAAACCGCCGTTGACGACGAGGTCCGCATCGGCCGCACGGGCGGCCGACGAGAGCGCGGTGACACCGGGCAGGGCCAGCAGCAGAGCCGTGAGAAAGGTGAGGACAGGTCTCGCGCGAACCACAAGTGCCTCCGGGGGTGGGGGGCTTGGAGGTGGAGTGCGCACTCAACTTGGTCCAGACCAATTCACCTGTCAAGAGCTACGGCCCTTCACAACCGCCCGCACAACAGCGCCCCGAAAGGGGCGCGGGGCTGTGACATGTGCGGCTCCGCCGCGTGGGCGCGAACAACCCCCACCCACCCGCGGCCGACCGACAATCCGCATACGAACGGCGCCTAGTCACCGTCGGCCGGGCCGGCGGCGGCCTCGTGCATCGCCAGCTCCAGCAGCGCCGGATCCGTCAGCGTCCCCGACCCGTCCGGCGTCACCAGCCACCGCACGCCGTGGGCCGACCGCCCGGGGTGCGGCACCACGATCCAGGTGCCGGCCCCCGCCGCGCGGATCCCCGTGCCCAGCCACCGCGCGGCCGTGCCGGGCGGTACGAAGAAGCCCACCCGGTGGTCCCCGAAGTCGACCAGGACGGGCCCCGGTCGGTCGAGGACGCGGGTGAGCACGTCGAGGGTGAGACCGCCGAGCTCGCCCGGCAGGATCAGCACGTCCCAGGCCCTGCCGGCGGGCAGCAGCGCGACCCCCAGGGGGTTGCGCTCCCACTCCCAGCGGCAGGACTCGGGGTCCGGTGCGACGGATGCCAGCCATTCGACCGCCGTTTTCGCCCCAGTCATCAAGAGGACCTCCCGATCCGACTCGTGGACGCGGGCGTCGCGTCCACGAGGAGAGAGGGAGGTCCTGCGGGAGCATTACGCGGGTTTCACCGACCCGGTCGGGTGACCCGGGTCACCTCCCGGGCCGTCAGCTGTCGGACCGTCACCTGCCGGCCCGTCACCTGCCGGGCCGTCAGCTGTCGAAGCCGAGGCCCAGCCGGTCCATGGCCTTCAGCCACAGGTTCCGGCGTCCTCCGTGCGCGTCCGCGCGGGCCAGCGACCACTTGGTCAGGGCGATACCGGTCCAGGCGAACGGCTCGGGCGGGAACGGCAGCGGTTTCCTGCGGACCATCTCCAGGCGGGTGCGCTCGGTGTCCTCCCCGGCCAGCAGGTCCAGCATCACGTCGGCGCCGAACCGGGTCGCGCCCACGCCGAGGCCGGTGTACCCGGCCGCGTACGCCACCTTCCCCTGGTGCGCGGTGCCGAAGAACGCCGAGAAGCGGGAGCAGGTGTCGATCGCGCCGCCCCAGGCGTGGCTGAAGCGGACGCCCTCCAGCTGCGGGAAGCACGCGAAGAAGTGGCCGGCGAGCTTGGCGTAGGTCTCCGGGCGGTCGTCGTACTCGCGGCGCACCCGGCCGCCGTAGTGGTGGACGGCGTCGTAGCCGCCCCACAGGATGCGGTTGTCGGCGGAGAGCCGGAAGTAGTGGAACTGGTTGGCGGAGTCGCCGAGTCCCTGCCGGTTCCGCCAGCCGATCGCCTCGAGCTGTCCGGCGGTGAGCGGCTCGGTCATCAGGGCGTAGTCGTAGACCGGGACGGTGTAGGCGCGGACCCGCTTGAGCAGGTTCGGGAAGATGTTCGTGCAGAGCGCGACCTGCCGGGCACGGACCACGCCGTACGGGGTGCGTACGGCCATGCCGGCGCCGTACTGCTTCAGTTCGAGGGCGGGCGTGTGCTCGTACACCCGGACGCCGAGGGCGAGGCAGGCCCGCTTGAGGCCCCAGGCGAGCTTGGCCGGGTTGAGCATGGCCACGCCCCGCCGGTCCCACAGGCCGGCCTCGAAGGTGGGTGAGGCGACCTGGGCGCGCACGGCGTCGGCGTCGAGGAACTCGATGTCGTCCGCGAGGCCGTGCTGTTCCAGTTCCTTGTAGCGGTCGCGCAGTTCCCACGCCTGGTAGGTCTCGGTGGCGACGTCGATCTCACCGGTGCGTTCGAACTCGCAGTCGATGCCGTGCCGGGCCACGGCGGCCTCGATCTCATCGAGGTTGCGCAGGCCGAGCTCCTGGAGCCGGTGGATCTCCCCGGGCCAGCGGGCGAGCCCGTTGGACAGCCCGTGGGTGAGGGAGGCGGCGCAGAAGCCGCCGTTGCGGCCCGAGGCGGCCCAGCCCACCTCGTGGCCTTCCAGCAGGACCACATCGCGCCCGGGGTCGCGCTCCTTGGCGTTGAGCGCGGTCCACAGTCCGCTGTACCCGCCGCCGACGACCAGCAGGTCGCAGGTGTCGGCGCCGGTGAGCGCGGGCTCGGGGTGGGGCTTGCCGGGGTCTTCGAGCCAGTACGCGACCGGCTGTGCTTCAGAGAGTGACGTGGTCCAATCTGCCTGACGGCTCATGGCGCTTGGGGCCATGATTTCCAACTCCCTACAGAGTCAATTAAGTGGTTATGCCTTTTGCCGGTTGCGGCGGTTCGTGATGAGCATCGACGTCAGGACGAACAGTACGGCGACCAGGAACATGGCCGTACCGATGACGTTGATCTGGACGGGCGTGCCGCGCTGTGCCGAACCCCAGACGAACATGGGGAAGGTGACGGTGGAACCCGCGTTGAAATTGGTGATGATGAAATCGTCGAAGGAGAGCGCGAAGGACAGCAGCGCGCCCGCCGCGATTCCGGGGGCCGCGATGGGGAGGGTGACCCTGAGGAACGTCTGCGCCGGTCCGGCGTAGAGGTCCCGGGCGGCCTCCTCCAGGCGCGGGTCCATCGACATCACGCGCGCCTTGACCGCGGTGACGACGAAGCTGAGGCAGAACATGATGTGGGCGATCAGGATGGTGTAGAAGCCCAGCTGGGCGCCCATGTTGAGGAAGAGCGTGAGCAGCGAGGCCGCCATCACGACCTCGGGCATCGCCATCGGCAGGAAGATCAGCGAGTTCACGGCGCCGCGGGCGCGGAAGCGGTAGCGGACCAGCGCGAAGGCGATCATCGTGCCGAGCACGGTGGCGCCGATCGTCGCCCAGACGGCGATCTGGAGGCTGATGGAGAGCGAGCCGCACATGTCGGCGACCCCGCACGGCTGCTTCCAGGCGTCGAGTGAGAACTGCTGCCATTCGTAGTTGAAGCGCCCCTTCGGTTTGTTGAAGGAGAACACCGTGACAATGATGTTCGGAAGGAGCAGATATCCGAGGGTCAGCAGTCCCGCGATGACGACGAGGTTTTTCTTGAGCCAGTTGACGAAGGGCATTTAGACCAGGTCCTCCGTCCCGGACCGGCGAATGTAGATCGTGACCATGGCGAGGATCGCCGCCATGAGGATGAAGGACAGGGCTGCCGCCGTCGGGTAGTCCAGGATGCGCAGGAACTGCGTCTGGATCACGTTTCCGATCATGCGGGTGTCGGTCGAGCCGAGGAGTTCGGCGTTGACGTAGTCACCGGCCGCCGGGATGAACGTCAGCAGGGTGCCGGAGACGACGCCCGGCATCGACAGCGGGAAGGTGACCTTCCGGAACGTCGTCCACGGCTTGGCGTACAGGTCGCCGGCGGCCTCGTGCAGCCGTCCGTCGATCCGCTCCAGCGAGGTGTAGAGCGGCAGGATCATGAACGGCAGGAAGTTGTACGTCAGGCCGCAGACGACGGCCAGGGGGGTGGCCAGGACCCGGTCGCCGGCCGTCCAGCCGAGGACGTCGGTGACGCTCAGGACGTGCAGCGAGTTCAGTACGTGCACGACCGGGCCGTTGTCGGCGAGGATCGTCTTCCAGGCCAGGGTGCGGATCAGGAAGCTGGTGAAGAACGGCGCGATCACCAGGATCATGATCAGGTTCCGCCAGCGTCCCGCGCGGAAGGCGATGAGGTAGGCCAGCGGGTAGCCGAGCAGCAGGCACAGGACGGTGGCCGCGGCCGCGTAGAAGACGGACCGCAGGAACTGCGGCCAGTACTCGCTCAGCGCGTCCCAGTACGTCGCGAAGTGCCAGGTGACCTTGTAGCCCTCTTCCAGGGAGCCCGTCTGGACCGACGTGGACGCCTGGTAGATCATCGGCAGCGCGAAGAAGACGACCAGCCAGAGGATGCCGGGCAGCAGCAGCCAGTACGGGGTGAACCGGCCGCGTCTGCGCGGGGGCTTCTTCGCCTCGGGTGCGGTGGGCGCCAGGGGCGGCGGCGCCTCGGAGAGCGTGGCCATCAGACGGCCTCCTCCTCGGTGCCGGCGTCGATGTCCTGGGCGGCGTCGAGACCGAAGGTGTGGGCGGGGCTCCAGTGCAGGACCACGTCGGCGCCGGGGACGAGCCGTCCGTCGCGCTCGACGTTCTGCACGTACACCGCGAACTCGGGGCAGACCGCGCTGTCGATGACGTACTGCGTGGAGACGCCGATGAAACTGGCGTCGGCGACCTTGCCGGTGATCCGGTTGCGGCCCTCGGGGATGGTGCCCGCGTCGTCGGCGTGGGTGAGGGAGATCTTCTCGGGCCGGATCCCGACCAGCACCTTGCCGCCGGTCGTGGTGGGCGCCGAACATCGCGCCTCGGGCAGCACCAGCTTGCCGTCGCCGGCCTTGAGCACGATGTCGTCGCCGTTCTTCGTGTCGACCTCGGCCTCGATGAGGTTCGAGGTGCCGAGGAAGTTCGCGACGAACGTGGTGTTCGGGTTCTCGTAGAGGTCGGCGGGCGAGCCGAGCTGCTCGACGCGTCCCGCGTTCATCACGGCGACCGTGTCGGCCATGGTCATGGCCTCCTCCTGGTCGTGCGTGACGTGGATGAAGGTGATGCCCACCTCGGTCTGGATGCGCTTGAGCTCCAGCTGCATCTGACGGCGCAGCTTGAGGTCGAGGGCGCCGAGCGGCTCGTCGAGGAGGAGCACCTTGGGGTGGTTGATGAGGGCGCGGGCCACCGCGACGCGCTGCTGCTGGCCGCCGGAGAGCTGGTGCGGTTTCTTACGGGCCTGCTCGCCGAGCTGGACCAGCTCCAGCATGTCCTCGACCTGCTTCTTGACGCTCTTGATGCCGCGCCTACGCAGTCCGAAGGCGACGTTCTCGAAGATGTCGAGGTGCGGGAAGAGGGCGTAGGACTGGAAGACCGTGTTCACCGGCCGCTTGTACGGCGGCAGGTGGGTGACGTCCTGGTCGCCGAGGTGCACGGTGCCGCTGGTCGGCTCCTCCAGGCCCGCGATCATGCGCAGGGTGGTGGTCTTGCCGCAGCCCGAGGCGCCGAGGAGGGCGAAGAAGGAGCCCTGCGGCACCGTCAGGTCCATCGGCTGTACGGCGGTGAAGCCGTTGTCGTAGGTCTTGCCGATGCCGGTGAGGCGGACGTCGCCGCTGCTGTCTTTCGTCATGGTGTCGTCACGCCCCTGTGAGCTTCGCGAACTTCTGCTGGTAGGCCGTCTCTTCCTTCGAGCTGAGGGCCCTGAAGGCATGGGACTTGGCCTGCATGGCCTTGTCGGGAACGATCAGCGGGTTGCTCGCCGCCCCCTTGTCGATCTTGGCGAGGTACGGCTGCACGCCCGCGACCGGGCTGACGTAGTTGACGTAGGCGGAGAGTTCCGCGGCCGGCTGGGGCTCGTAGTAGAAGTCGATGAGCCGTTCGGCGTTCGTCTTGTGACGGGCCTTGTTGGGGATCATCATGTTGTCGGTCGACGTCATGTAGCCGCTGTCCGGGATGACGTAGGCGACGTCCGGGTTGTCGGCCTGGAGCTGCACGATGTCGCCGCCCCAGGCGACGCAGGCGGCCAGGTCGCCCTTGCTGAGGTCCGAGGTGTAGTCGTTGCCGGTGAAGCGGCGGATCTGTCCCTTGTCGACGGCCTTCTGCAGGCGGGCGATCACGGCGTCGTAGTCGTCGTCGCCGAACTTCGCCGGGTCGATGCCCATGTCGAGCATGGTCATGCCGACGGTGTCCCGCATCTCCGTGAGCAGTCCGACCCGGCCCTTGAGCGCGGGGTTGTCGAGCAGGTCGGAGACCGACTTCACCTCGACGCCGTTCAGCGCCTTCTTGTTGAAGGCGACGACGGTGGAGATGCCCTGCCAGGGGTACGAGTAGGCGCGGCCGGGGTCCCAGTCGGGGCTGCGGAACTGGTCGGACAGGTTGGCGAAGGCATGCGGCAGGTTGGACGCGTCCAGCTGCTGGACGTAGCCGAGCCGGATCATCCGGGCGGCCAGCCAGTCGGTGAGGACGATCAGGTCCCGGCCGGTGTCCTGGCCGGCGGCGAGCTGCGGCTGGACCTTGCCGAAGAACTCGTCGTTGTCGTTGATGTCCTCGGTGTACTTGACGGTGATGCCGGTCCGCTTGCGGAACTCGTCCAGCGTGGGATGGGTCTTCCCGCTGTCGTCCACGTCGATGTACTCGGGCCAGTTGGAGAAGTTGACCACCTTCTCCTTGGCCGAGTGGTCGTCCGCGGAGACCCCGCCCTGGGTCTTGCCGGCCGCGGGGATGCCGCAGGCGCTCAGCGCCCCGACGCCGCCCACCGCGAGCGCGCCGCCCAGGAACGAACGGCGGCCCAGGGCGGCCCGGCCGGTGCGTAGGCTGCGCCGTATCGCGGCCATTTCGACCGGGGTCGGGCGGTCGGGCTCGTACTGCCTCATGCGCTTGATGCCCTTTCGGGAAGACGGCCGTTCACCGAGCGGCCGGAGGTATGACTATCGGTCCCCGAAGATCGTGCGGTGCCAGTCCTTCCGAGCCACCGCCGTGTTGTCGAACATTACGTGCTTGACCTGGGTGTACTCCTCGAACGAGTACGCCGACATGTCCTTGCCGAAGCCGGACGCCTTGTAGCCGCCGTGCGGCATCTCGCTGATGATCGGGATGTGGTCGTTGACCCATACGCACCCCGCCTTGATCTCACGGGTCGCGCGGCCCGCGCGGTAGACGCCGCCGGTCCACGCGGAGGCGGCCAGTCCGTACGGGGTGTCGTTGGCCAGCCGGATGCCCTCATCATCAGTGTCGAACGGCAGCACGACCAGCACAGGACCGAAGATCTCGGCCTGGACGATCTCGCTGTCCTGCGGCGCGTCGGCGATCAGGGTCGGCCGGTAGTACGCGCCGCTCTTGAGCTCGTCCTGCGGGGGCTCGCCGCCGGTCACCACGCGCGCGTAGCCGCGCGCCCGTTCCACGAAGGCGGCGACCCGGTCCCGCTGCGCGTGCGAGATCAGCGGCCCGAGGTCGGTACCGGGAGCGAACGGGTCACCGAGCCGGACGGTCTCCATGAGCATGGCCGTCCGCTCCACGAAGGCGTCGTAGAGCGGCCGCTGCACGTACGCGCGCGTGGCCGCCGTGCAGTCCTGCCCGGTGTTGATCAGCGACCCCGCGACCGCCCCGTGCACCGCGGCCTCCAGGTCGGCGTCGTCGAACACCACGAAGGGCGCCTTGCCGCCCAGCTCCAGGTGGAGGCGCTTGACGGTCGCCGTGGCGATCTCGGCCACCCGCTTGCCGACGCCGGTGGAGCCGGTGAAGGAGGTCATGGCGACGTCGGGATGGCCGACGAGGTGCTCACCGGCCTCCTTCCCGGTCCCGGTGACGATGTTGATCACACCGTCGGGGATCCCGGCCACGGTGGCGGCCTCGGCGAAGAGGAGCGAGGTGAGCGGGGTGAGCTCGGCCGGCTTGAGCACGACCGTGTTGCCCGCGGCGATCGCCGGGAGGATCTTCCAGGCGGCCATCTGGAGCGGGTAGTTCCAGGGCGCGATCGACCCGACGACCCCGATGGGCTCCCGGCGGACGTACGACGTGTGGTCGCCCGAGTACTCCGCCGCCGCCTGCCCCTGGAGGTGCCGGGCGGCGCCCGCGAAGAACGCGGTGTTGTCGATGGTCCCCGGCACGTCGAACTCGCGCGTCAGCTTCAGCGGCTTGCCGCACTGGAGCGACTCGGCGCGGGCGAACTCCTCGGCGCGGTCGGCGAGCACGGCGGCGAACCGGTGCAGCGCGTCGGACCGCTCACCGGGGGTCGCCCCGGCCCAGCCGGGAAAGGCGTCCCGTGCGGCGGCCACGGCCGCGTCCACGTCCGCCGCGCTCGCCAGCTCGTAGGTGTACACGTCCGTGCCGGTGGCCGGGTCGACGACGGCGTGCGTACGGCCCGACGTGCCCTGGGTGAACCGTCCCGCGATGTACTGCGCGCCGCCGGCGAGCCGCTCCTGCGCGGGGAAGGTCTCCGGGGTGGCGGTGCCCGGGTTGTCCATGTCGCTTCTCCTCCGCCGTGCGCCCGTCCCGAGAGGCGGGTGGCGTAGCTCCAGCTCGATTTGACTGCCGATCCTGACAGAGCAAGGGGAGTCCAACAAGTGATTCCGTTGTTGCCTTTTGGTTACGCGACGGAATCTGTCGACCAGGTGTCGAGTGGGAACGGAAAAGGCGGGACGGAGTGTCAGTGGTGCCTGCCAGACTGGCGTGCATGGTGGAGATCGATTCTGTGGAAGCCCTGATCAGGGCGGTCCGGGCGGGGGCCAGGATCAAGTACCTGCACTTCTGGGGGCACCGGCCGCGGCCGGACGGCCAGGTCTCGGCGAGCTGTCTGAGTCAGTGGTGGCCGTCACCCTTCGTGGTCGACGGTGTCGAGTACGCGACCGCCGAGCACTGGATGATGGCGGCCAAGGCGAGGCTTTTCGCGGACGCGGAGGCGGAGCGCCGGGTGCTGGCGGCCGCGCATCCCGCCGAGGCGAAGAAGGCCGGCCGTCTGGTCCGGGGCTTCGACGAGGCGACCTGGCAGCGGGAGCGGCTGGGGATCGTGACCGAGGGCAGCGTGCACAAGTTCGCGGCCGACGCCGGACTGCGGGACTTCCTGCTGGGCACGGGTGACCGCGTCCTGGTGGAGGCGAGCCCGGTGGACCGGGTGTGGGGGATCGGCCTGGCGGCGACGGATGCGGGGGCGGACGACCCGGAGCGGTGGAAAGGGGCGAACCTCCTGGGGTTCGCGCTGATGGGGGCGAGAGAGCGACTGCTGGCGGACGGGACCGGCCCCGGGTGAGGGTGCGGGACCGTACGTGCGTACGGCCCCGCGTCCCGACTTCCTCGTAGCTAGCTGCGCGTCTCGGCGAAGACGATCAGTGCGATGAACGCGGCGGCCAGCACCAGCCCCGCCGACCCGCAGATGATCCCCGCCAGCGCCTGCCCGGGGTTCGTGGCCTCCCCGCGCCTGACCCGCGCCCGCCCGAGGACGCCGAGGACGATCCCCAGGATCCCGGTGACCAGTGCGACCGGCGTCAGGCAGAACCCGATGGCACTGATGATCCCGGTGACCATGGCGGCCGTGCCCATCCCGTTGTTGGGCGCGGCCTGCATCCCCGGCCAGCCGCCGTACCCTCCGGGCCCGCCCGGATACGACGGCAGCGGAGGACCGGGGTACCCGTAGCCGGGGCCCGCGGGCACCGTGCCGGGAGCGGGCGCGCCCGGGTAGCCGTACGGCACCTGCCCGGGCCCGTCGGGGGCGATGGGCGGCGGAGGCACGGCCGCGCCGACCGGAGGCACCGGCGGGGCATAGGGGTGCGGCGCGTCGTGGGCACCGGGCGGGGCGTAGGGGTGCGGCGCGTCGTGGGCACCGGGCGGGGCGTAGGGGTGCGGCGCGTCGTGGGCACCGGGCGGGGCGTAGGGGTTGGTCTGCGACTCCGTCGGGGCGGGGGGCGGGGGCGCGAAGGGGGTGGGGGACGGCACCGGAGGGGTGGCCGACGGCGGCGCGAAGGGGTTGGGGCCGGGCGCGGGGGGCGGGGCGGTCGGTGCGGCGAAGGGGTTCGCGGCGGACGCCGGAGGGGTGTTCGGTGGCGCGGCGACCGTCCGCTGGTCGTGGAGCGACGGTGCCTGCGTCCCCGGAGTGTCCGGGCCGGCGGACAGCGCCGTCTCACCGGGGCCGCCCGCGGGCGCGGGTGCGGCCCATCGCCGCGAGGCGTCGCCGGTCACTGCGGCGTCCGCCGCCCGCCCGGCCCCCTCCCCCGCTTCCGCGCCCTTGTCCAGCCGTATCCTCGGAGCCCCAGGCGCCTCGTCAGCCATCTGTCGGTGTCCCCTCTCCCACGCGCGTGCCGCCCGTCATGCTAAGGCCCGGTCATGTCGAACACCGGTCCGGCCTACGATGACCCCGAACCACCGATCAGCCGATCACCGCGCAGGGCGCCAGCTCACGGCCGTACCGCCGCCACCGGCGGCCCCCGCGCCGTTCCGGGGAGGAACCCTTGACCGACCGCCACGCCGAACCCGCCGCCCCGCGCGACCTGCACGCCTTCGTGGCCGGGCTGCCCAAGGCCGAACTGCACGTCCACCACGTCGGCTCCGCCTCCCCCCGCATCGTGTCGGAACTGGCCGCCCGGCACCCCGACTCCAAGGTGCCCACGGATCCCGAGGCGCTGGTCGACTACTTCACGTTCACGGACTTCGCGCACTTCATCGACGTCTACCTGTCGGTCGTCGACCTGATCCGCACGCCCGAGGACGTCCGCCTGCTCACCTACGAGGTGGGCCGCGAACTGGCCCGCCAGCAGGTGCGCTACGCCGAGCTGACGATCACCCCGTTCTCGTCCACCCGGCGCGGCATCGACGCGCGGGCCTTCATGGACGCGATCGAGGACGCGCGCAAGGCGGCCGAGGCCGAGTTCGGGACCGTGCTGCGCTGGTGCTTCGACATTCCCGGCGAGGCGGGTCTGGAGGCCGCCGAGGAGACGGTACGGCTCGCGACCGACGACCGGCTCCGCCCGGAGGGCCTGGTCTCGTTCGGTCTCGGCGGTCCCGAGATCGGGGTGCCCCGGCCGCAGTTCAAGCCGTACTTCGACCAGGCGGTCGCGGCCGGTCTGCACTCCGTCCCGCACGCCGGTGAGACCACCGGTCCCGGAACGGTCTGGGACGCCCTGGTCGAGCTGGGCGCCGAGCGCATCGGCCACGGCACCAGTTCCGCGCAGGACCCGAAGCTCCTCGCGCACCTCGCGGAGCACCGGATCGCGCTGGAGGTCTGCCCGACCTCCAACATCGCCACGCGCGCGGTCCGCACCCTGGAAGAGCACCCGATCAGGGCCTTCGTGGACGCCGGTGTCCTGGTCACGGTCAACTCCGACGACCCGCCGATGTTCGGCACCGACCTGAACAACGAGTACGTCGTCGCCGCCCGTCTCCTCGGCCTCGGCGAGAACGGCATCGCCGACCTCGCCAAGAACGCGGTCGAGGCGTCCTTCCTGGACCAGCCGGGCAAGGCGAGGATCTCGGCCGAGATCGACGCGTACACGAAGGCGTGGCTCGCCCCCTGACGTACCCGATGCCGTGGCTCGCCCCTGACGTACCCGATGCCGTGGCTCGCCCCTGACGTACCCGACGGGCGAGGTTCGCCCCCTGACGGGCCGACGGTCTCCTGCGGGGCCCTGAGAACATGGGCTCATGCAGACCGTGACCGCCGTGGCCCATCGCGGCGACCCCTACCGTTTCCGTGAGAACACGCTCGACTCGCTGCGTTCCGCGCTCCGCCGGGGCGCGGACGCGGTGGAGATCGACGTACGCCTCACCCGTGACGGCGTCCCCGTCCTCCTGCACGACGCCACGCTCAAGCGGCTGTGGAAACACGACCGCCCGCTCAACGCCCTGTCGGCGGACGAGGTCCGCGGTCTCACGGCGGGGGGCGTCCCGACCCTCGCCGAGGCGCTGGCGGCCACGGAGGGCGGCCGGGTGATGATCGACCTGCCCGGGGGCCCGAGCGAGCGCGCGGTGGCCAGGATCGTGGCCGTGGTCCGGGAGTGCGGTGCGACGGACCGCGTCTTCTACACGGGGGACGCGTCGGCGATGCTGGCGGTGCGCGCGGCGGACACCGCGGCGGAGATCGCCCTGACCCGCACGACGCTGGCCCCGACCCGTCCCGTGCTGCTGGCCGCGATCCGCCCCCGCTACCTCAACTACCGCTTCACCCTGCTCGACCACGCCCTGACCGAGCACGTCCACCACACGGGCCACCTGGTCTCCTGCTGGACCCCGGACACCCGCCGCTCCCTGCGCCGCCTGCTGGACATGAACGTCGACTCGATCACGACCAACAGAGTGGACCTTCTCGACGCCCTGCGCTGAAGCGCGCCCACCGAGGGCGCGGGCCCACGTCCGGCACCCGCGTCACGTACCGCGAAGCCGGCGCCGCGTCGGTCCCGTGCCCCCCTCTCCCGGCAGGGCGGTTGCGGGCGTAGCATGTGAACGAAACTGTTTCGTTCAGGGAACGGACCTCGCATGGAACCTCGCGTGGAACCCCGCAGGGAGAAGACCGTCTCCGTACTCGTCGTCAACGACCAGTCCCTCCAGCGCCTCGCGCTGCGCATGCTGCTGACCGCCGAGCCGGGACTGACGGTCGTCGGGGAGGCGGCGGACGGGGACGAGGCGATCCGGGCGAGCGCCGCACTCCGTCCCGACGTCGTGGTGATGGACAGCAGGCTGTCCCGGGCGGACGCCACCGACACCATCCGGCGCATCAGCCGCCCGGCCGATCCAACCCACCCGGCCCATCCAGCCCACACGGCCCATCCAACCCACCGGGCCCATCCAGCTCATCCAGCCCACCCGGCCGCCCCGGCCGCCCCGGCGCACACTCCGGGGATCCCCCGCGAGCAGCCGTTCGCCACCCGGGTGCTGGTGCTGACCGCGGCCGACCGGGAGGCCGACGCCTGGGCGGCGCTGCGGGCGGGGGCCGCCGGCTTCCTGCTCAACGACGCCGACCCGGCCGAGCTGACCGCGGCCATCAGAGTGGTGGCCACCGGGGACGCCGTGATCACGCCCGGGCTGACCCGCGCACTCATCGACGCCGTCCGCCAGCAGCAGACCGTCCGCCCGCTCCCCCGCACCTCGGGGATCGGCACCCTCACCCAGCGCGAACGGGACGTCCTGATCGCCGTGGCCTCCGGCTGGACCAACGCCGAGATCGCACAATGGCTGTCCATCGCCCCGACCACCGTGAAGACCCACGTCAGCAACGTCCTGGGGAAGATCGGGGCGCGCGCCCGCGTACAGGCGGTCACCTTCGCCTACGAATCGGGACTGATCCGGCCGGCGGCCTGAGGGCCACGGGGGGCGGGCAGCCGGCGTGCGGGGCGGCGCCGCCCGGACGGACCTGCCTCGCGTGGCGCACGGGCTGACGCAACGCGCCCGGCGAACCTGTCGCCCGGAAGCGTCGAACGCGCAGGTGGGCTGCCATCCATGCTGTCGGCTCATGGATCACCGCCTTCACAGGCATTGGACGTATGCGTTCCGTCGGTCGAGGGTTGTGGACGGCACGGATTCGCCGGAAGTGACAAGGAGCCGAGCATGACCACCCAGTGGAACGCCGACGAAGGCCGCCTCGAGACCACCGCCCGCGGGCGCGCCGTCCTCTCCCAGCCCCGCCTCAACCGGGGCACCGCCTTCACCCCGGAGGAGCGGCGGAAACTGGGCCTGGTGGGGCTGGTGCCGCCGGCGGTGCTGACCCTGGAGCAGCAGGCCGAGCGGGCGTACCAGCAGTACGCGGCGCAGCCGACGGACCTGGCCAAGAACGTCAATCTCACCGCCCTGCACGACCGCAACCAGGTGCTCTTCTACCGGCTGCTGGGCGACCACCTCGAAGAGATGCTGCCGATCGTCTACACCCCGACCGTCGGCAGGGCGATCCAGCGCTACAGCTACGAGTACCGGCGCCCGGCCGGGGTCTACCTGTCGGTGAACGCGCCGGAGGAGATCGAGGGCGCGCTCACCGCCTCCGGCCTCGGCCCGCACGACGTCGACCTGATCGTCGCCACGGACGGCGAGGCGATCCTCGGCATCGGCGACTGGGGCGTGGGCGGCATCGACATCGCGGTGGGCAAGCTCGCCGTGTACACGGCCGCCGCCGGCATCGACCCGAACCGCACCCTGGCGGTCATGCTGGACGTCGGCACAAACCGCCAGGAACTCCTGGAGAACCCCCTCTACCTCGGCAACCAGCACCCGCGCGTGGACCGGGCGACCTACGACGCCTTCATCGACGCCTACGTCACCACCGCCCGCCGCCTCTTCCCCGACGCCCTCCTGCACTGGGAGGACTTCGGTCCGGCCAACGCCCGCCGCATCCTGGACCGTTACCGCCCGCAGGAGTTCACCTTCAACGACGACGTCCAGGGCACCGGCGCCGTCAACCTCGCCGCCGTGCTCTCGGGCGTGAAGGCCAGCGGCACTCCGCTGCGCGAACACCGGGCGGTGGTGTTCGGCGCGGGCACCGCCGGGATCGGCATCGCGGACCAGCTGCGGGACGCCATGGTCGCCGACGGGCTGACCGCCGAGGAGGCCGGCGCCCGCATCTTCGCCGTCGACCGGTACGGCCTGCTCACCGACGACCAGGAGGACCTGCGCGACTTCCAGACCCGCTACGCCCGCCCGGCCGCCGAGGTGGCCGACTGGCACCGGGACGAGAAGGTGGGCGGCATCGCGCTGGCCGAGGTCGTCGACCGGGTGCGGCCGACGGTGCTGATCGGCACCTCGGGGCAGGGCGGCGCCTTCTCGGAGGACATCGTCCGCACGATGGCCGCGCACGCCGAGCGCCCGATCATCCTGCCGATGTCCAACCCGACGGACCTGGCCGAGGCGGTCCCCGCCGACCTGCTGGCCTGGACGGACGGTCGGGCGCTGATCGCCACCGGCAGTCCGTTCCGGCCGGTCGAGCAGGACGGGGTCGTGTACCGGATCGGGCAGGCCAACAACGCGCTGGTCTTCCCCGGGCTCGGGCTGGGCTCGATCGTCGCGCGGGCCACCCGGGTCACTGACGGGATGCTGGTCGCCGCCGCGCACGCCGTCGCGGACCAGACCGAGGCCGACGGTCCCGGAGCGGCGATCCTGCCCCTCCCCGACCAGCTGCGCGAGACGTCGGTGGCCGTCGCGGTGGCGGTGGCCCGCGCGGCGGACGCCGACGGGGTGGCCCGCGCCACGGTGGACGCCACGATCGAGGACCGGGTCAGGGCGGCCATGTGGCAGCCGGTGTACCCGCCGGTCGAGGCCGTCTGAGAACCCCGGCACGGGACCAGACCCGACACGGGACCAGACCCGACACGGGACCAAACCCGACACGGGACCAAACCCGACACGGGACCAAACCCGACACGGGACGCTTCCCGGGCTGGCCGGACCACGACGGCGAGCCCGCTGCCGAGCACGGCCCGCGCGGGCGAGACGCAGCCGGGAGAATAGGACGATGGATCTTGAGATACTGCGCTCCTTCCGGGCCGTGGCCGAGGGGGTGACGGTCACCGAGGCCGCGGCCGACGCCCACATCACCCAGCCCGCCCTCTCCCGGGCGCTGCGCAGGCTGGAGGGCGAGGTCGGCGCGGAGCTCTTCCAACGCGTCGGCCGGGTCCTGCGACTCACCCCGGCAGGGCGGGTGTTCAAGGAGTACGTCGACACCGTGCTGGACGGCTACGACCGGGGCCGGCGGGCGGTGGCCGAGGTCGTCGACCCGGACACCGGCGTGGTCTCCCTGGCCTTTCTGCACACCCTGGGCACCTGGCTGGTACCGAGGCTGGTCACCGGGTTCCGGCAGCGTTTCGCCGCGGTCCGGTTCGAACTGCACCAGGCCGACGAGCACGGCCTCGCCCAGCACCTGCTGGACGCCACCGCCGACCTGGTCATCACCGGCAAGGATCCCGGGCACCCGCTCATCACCTGGCGCCGGCTGCTGGTCGAGCCGCTGTGGCTGGCGGTCCCGGCCCGGCACCGGCTCGCGCAGCGCCGGCGCGTCCGGCTGGCCGAGGTGGCGGCGGAGCAGTTCATCGTGCTCAAACCCGGATACGGCCTGCGCAGTGTCACCGAGTCCCTGTGCCGGCAGGCCGGGTTCGCTCCGGTGGTCGGTTTCGAGGGCGAGGAGGTGGAGACGCTGCGCGGGCTGGTCGCGGCCGGGCTCGGGGTCTCCCTGATCCCGGCCGCGCCGGACGCCGCGGCGGCCCCGGAGACCAACCCGGACCTTCCCATCCGCTACCTCAGCCTCACCGACGTACCCGCCGCCCGCGACATCGGCATCGCCTGCCTGGCCTCCCGCACCCTGCCGCCGGCCACCCGCCGCTTCGTCGACCACGCGCTGCGCACGACGGCCGCGATGAAGGAAAAATGATGGTTTCGATGAGGGGCAATTGATGGGTTCGGGGGTTTCGGTGACCGTCCTCGCGGACCTAGCGTTACGGGCACGTGAACGGCCCCGCCGTTGGACCATCCCGACCGGAACCACCGAAAGGCCACGGCATGAGCACCCCTTCCCCGAACCGGATCGCCGGCGCGCCCATCTCCTGGGGTGTGTGCGAAGTACCGGGCTGGGGCCACCAGTTGACCCCCGAGCGGGTACTGAAGGAGATGCGCGAGGTCGGTCTCGCGGCCACCGAGTTCGGGCCGGACGGCTTCCTGCCCGCCGCTCCCGACGCGATGGCCAAGGTGCTCGCCGACCACGACCTGCACGCGGTGGGCGGCTTCACCCCGCTGCTGCTGCACGTGCCCGGACACGATCCGCTGCCCGAGGCGGAGCAGCTCCTGGAGGGCTACGCCGCCTCCGACGCCGAGGTCCTCGTCCTGTCGGCCGTCACCGGCCAGGAGGGCTACGACTCCCGCCCCGCACTCGACGCCGAGGGCTGGCGGCTGCTGCTGTCCAACCTCGACCGGCTGACCGCGCTGGCCGCGGAGCGCGGCGTACGGGCCGTACTGCACCCGCACGTCGGCACGATGATCGAGAACGGCGACGAGGTCCGCCGGGTCCTGGAGGACTCGGCGATCTCGCTCTGCCTGGACACCGGCCACCTGCTCATCGGCGGCACCGACCCCGCCGAGCTGACCCGGCAGGCGCCCGAGCGGATCGCCCACACGCACATGAAGGACGTGGACGCCGCCCTGGCCGCCAAGGTCCAGTCCGGCCGCCTCACCTACACCGACGCGGTCCGCGCGGGCATGTACCGGCCACTGGGCGCCGGTGACGTCGACGTCGAGGCCATCGTCGGCCACCTCGCCGCCCGCGGCTACGACGGCTGGTACGTGCTGGAGCAGGACACCATCCTCACCGAGGAGCCCAAGGGGAAGGGGCCGGTCGACGACGTGTGGGCGAGCGCCGAGCACCTGCGCTCGGTCCTGCGCGCCACCGCCGCCTGAGCACAACCGCCCGCGGCACCACGCGCCGCCCGGCGGGACGCACATCGGCACCCGCACGTGCGCCTTGCCGGCCCCCGCACCCGCGGCGGCAGCCGTGCCGCGCGTGTTCCCGACCCGCGCGGCGGCGCCGTCCCCCGCTGAGCCGACCGGCCCTGGGCACCGTGGCGGCGGCGCGCCACGACAGGAGCCGGTCACCGGCGGCACGGTCCGGCGGCGGACGGCCGGGCCCGGTGCACCGCCGTGCCGGCCATGACGGCGGACTCGCGGAGGGCCGGCACCGGCCGATGCGGCCCGCGAGTCCGGCGGCGTCCGTTCAGATCACGCTGCGGATCGCCTTCTCGAAGCCCTCCACATGTCCCTCGGCCAGCGCCGCGGCCTTCTCCGCGTCTCCGTCGATGACGGCGCGCAGCAGGGGACCGTGTTCCTGTACGTGCCCCGCCAGGCCCGGCAGCCGGTCGAGGAACAGGCACCAGATGCGGGTGGCCAGGTTGTCGTACCTGACCAGCGTGTCCTCCAGGTACGGATTGCGGGTCGCGGCGTAGATGGCGCGGTGCAGGGTCATGTCGAGCCGGATCAGGTCGGTGCCGACGTCGGACGCGTCGGCCAGCCGGGCCAGCAGCCGTTCCAGGGCGGCTCGGTCGGCCTCGCCGGCGCGCCGGGCCGCCAGGTCGGCGGCGAGGGGCTCCAGCCGTCTGCGGACCTCCGAGATGTGCCCGAGATCGGCGATCTGCACCTCGGTGGCGAAGGTTCCGCGCCGCGGGTAGGCGACGATCAGCCGCTCGTGTTCCAGACGCTTCAGGGCCTCGCGCACCGGGGTGCGTCCAAAGCCGAGTCCGGCGGCGATCCGCTCGTCGTTGAGGGGCTCACCCGGACGGATCTGGAGGGTCACGAGCCGGTCCGAGATGGCGCGATAGGCCTGGTCGGCCAGTGTTCCGACAGCCTCCCCCGCGCTCTGCCCGGCGCTCCGAGTCACGCGCAGCCCTCCCTTGACGCGAGCCGATCCGTCCTCTTAGCGTAGCGCAACAGCAGGTTGATATATCAGTCGCCTTCCAGTCGGTCTCCAGTCCTTCGGGTCTTCAGGGAGCTCTCATGACTCGTGGCCGCGTCCAGGTCCTGACCGAACGCTTCCCGCTCCACCCCGCCGCGCCGCGGCCCGAGGCCGAGGAGGCCGTCCAGTGACGCATCCGCGCGACAACGCCCCCGGCAGGACCGACCCCGCCACCCCCGGCGACGTCCTTCCCGACCACCCCGAGTTCCTGTGGCGCAACCCCGACCCCAAGCGGTCGTACGACGTCGTCGTCGTCGGCGGCGGCGGGCACGGGCTGGCGACCGCCTACTACCTGGCCAGGAACCACGGCATCACCAACGTCGCCGTACTGGAGAAGGGCTGGCTCGCGGGCGGCAACATGGCCCGCAACACCACGATCATCCGCTCGAACTACCTCTGGGACGAGAGCTCCGGCATCTACGAGCACTCCCTGAAGCTCTGGGAGACCCTGGAGGAGGACCTCGACTACCCGATCCTCTTCAGCCAGCGCGGCGTGCTCAACCTGGCGCACACCCTCCAGGACGTCCGCGACAGCAGGCGGCGCGTGTACGCCAACCAGCTCAACGGCATCGACGCCGAGTGGCTGGAGCCGGACGAGGTCGCCAAGGTCTGCCCCATCGTCAACGTCTCGCAGGATGTGCGGTACCCGGTGCTCGGCGCCACCTACCAGCCGCGTGCGGGCATCGCCAAGCACGACTACGTGGCCTGGGGCTTCGCCCGCAGGGCCGACGCGTACGGCATCGACCTGATCCAGGACTGCGAGGTCACCGGACTCGACATCGTGGACGGCCGGGTGCGCGGGGTGCGCACCACGCGCGGTCCCATCGCGGCCGGGAAGGTCGCGCTGGCGGCCGCTGGGCACTCGTCCGTGCTGGCGTCCATGGCGGGGCTGCGGCTGCCGTTGCAGAGCCACCCCCTCCAGGCGCTGGTCTCGGAGCTCCTCGAACCCGTCCACCCGACCGTGGTGATGTCCAACGCCGTGCACGTGTACGTCTCGCAGGCGCACAAGGGCGAACTGGTCATGGGCGCCGGCATCGACAGCTACAACGGGTACGGGCAGCGGGGCGCCTTCCACATCCTGGAGCGCCAGATGGCCGCCGCCCTGGAGCTGTTCCCCGTCTTCGCCCGCGCCCACATGCTGCGCACCTGGGCCGGCATCGTCGACACCACCCCGGACGCCTCCCCCATCGTCGGCCTGACGCCCGTCAGGGACCTCTACCTGAACTGCGGCTGGGGCACCGGCGGTTTCAAGGCCACACCGGGCGTCGGCTGGTGCTTCGCGCACACCGTCGCCACCGGCGAACCGCACCCCTACAACGCGCCCTTCACCCTCGACCGCTTCACCACCGGCGCCCTGGTCGACGAGCACGGCGCGGCCGCCGTCGCCCACTAGCCGAGGAGTACCGACATGCAGCTCATCACCTGCCCCTGGTGCGGTGACCGCGAGGAGATCGAGTTCCACTACGGCGGTCAGGCGCACGTCGCCCACCCCGAGGACCCCTACGCGATCGACGACGAGCAGTGGGCCCAGTACGTCTTCTTCCGTGACAACCCCAAGGGCCCGTTCGCCGAGCGCTGGGTGCACGCGGCCGGCTGCCGGCGCTGGTTCAACGCCCTGCGCGACACTGTCACCCACGAGTTCCTCGCCGTCTACGAGACCGGCGCCGACCGCCCCTCCCCCACGAGCACCTCGAAGGGTCAGGAGGCCGCCCGATGAAAACCCCCTTCCGCACTCCGGACCACGGCCGGATCGACCGCGCCACCACCCTCGCCTTCACCTTCGACGGCACCGCCTACACCGGTCACCCCGGCGACACCCTCGCCTCGGCCCTGCTGGCCAACGGCGTGCACCACGTGGCCGACAGCAGCAAGTACGGCCGCCCGCGCGGGTTCCTGGCCGCCGGCGCCGAGGAACCCAACGCCCTCGTCCAGATCGAGTTCCCCTTCCCCGAGCCCATGCTCACCGCCACGACGGTGGAGCTGTACGAGGGTCTGGTCGCCCGGGGCCTGTCCGGCCGGGGCAGGCTGAGCGCCGAGCCGGACACCGCCCGCTACGACACCGTGCACGCCCACTGCGACGTCCTGGTCGTCGGCGCGGGCCCGGCGGGCCTGGCCGCCACGCTGACCGCCGCCCGGGCCGGGGCCCGGGTCGTCCTCGTCGACGAACTCCCGGAGGCCGGCGGCTCGTTGCTCGGCAGCAGGGAGCTGATCGACGGTGCTCCGGCCACCCGATGGGTCAGCGCCGTCCTGGCGGAGCTCGACGCGAACGCGGACGTCCGCGTCCTGTCCCGCACCACCGCCTTCGGCCACTACGACGACGGGCTCGTCCTCGCCCTGGAGAAGCGCACCGACCACCTGGGCGCCGCGGCCCCCTCCCACGTCTCCCGGCAGCGGATCTGGCGGATCCGCTCCCGGCAGGTCGTGTACGCCACCGGTGCCCACGAGCGTCCGATCGCCTTCGACAACAACGACCGGCCGGGGATCATGCTGGCCGGTTCGGCCCGCACCTACCTGAACCGCTTCGGCGTGCTGCCCGGTTCACGGGCGGTCGTCTTCACCACCAACGACAGCGCCTACCCGGCCGCGCTCGAACTGGCCGACGCGGGCGTGCGGATCGCCGCGGTGGTCGACGTGCGCGAGGAGGTGCCCGAGCACTGGCGTGGCGCCTGCGCCGAACGCGGCATCGACGTCCGCGCGGGGCACGTCGTCACCGGCACCAGCGGCGTCGAGCGCGTCACCCGCGCCCACGTCGCCTCCTACCGGGACGGACGCCTCGGCGGGCGGCACGGCGTCGACTGCGACCTGCTGCTGGTCTCCGGCGGCTGGAACCCGGCGGTGGCCCTGTTCAGCCAGGCCCGCGGCACCCTGCGCCACGACGCCGGGACCGGCGCCTTCGTCCCCGCCGACGCACCCGCCGACGTCCGTACGGCAGGGGCGGCCGACGGCACCTTCACCCTCGCCGGCTGTCTCGCGGACGGCGTGGCCGCGGCCCGCCGGGCCCTGGCGGCGATCGGCGGGACCGCGCCGCAGCTCGCCCCGCCGGCCACCGACCCGCTGCCCGACGGAGCACCGGCCCGGGTGCTGTGGCGGGTGCCGAGCCCCCAGGACGGCCAGGAAGGCGCCCCGCAGTTCGTCGACCTCCAGCGGGACGCGACCGTCGGTGACGTGCTGCGGGCGACCGGGGCGGGCCTGCGCTCGGTGGAGCACGTCAAGCGGTACACCACCATCGGCACCGCCCACGACCAGGGCCGTACCTCGGGCGTGCTGACCTCGGGCATCGTCGCCGAGGCGCTGGGCGTGGAGGTCGCCGACCTCGGCACCACCCGCTTCCGGCCGCCCGCCGTGCCGGTCTCCTTCGCCGTCCTCGCGGGCCGCAACCGCGGCGAGCTCTTCGACCCGGTGCGGGTGACCGCGCTCCACCCCTGGCACGTCGAGCACGGCGCCCTGTTCGAGAACGTCGGCCAGTGGAAGCGCCCCTGGTACTACCCGCGGGCCGGGGAGACCATGGAGGAGGCCGTGCTGCGCGAGTGCCGGGCCGCCCGTACCGGCGTCGCGATGATGGACGGCTCCACACTCGGGAAGATCAATGTTCAGGGCCCGGACGCCGGTGTGCTGCTGGACCGGCTCTACACGAACCTGATGAGCACCCTCAAGGTGGGCCGGGTCCGCTACGGCGTGATGTGCGGCGTGGACGGCATGACCCTCGACGACGGCACCGTGATCCGGGTGGCCGAGCAGGAGTTCCTGCTGACCACGACCACCGGCAACGCGGCCAAGGTCCTCGAGTGGATGGAGGAGTGGCTCCAGACCGAATGGCCCGGCCTGCGCGTCCACCTCACCTCCGTCACCGAGCACTGGGTGACGGTCCCGCTGGTCGGCCCCCGCTCCCGGGACGTGCTGGCCCTGGTGGCGCCGGGCCTGGACGTGGGGAACGACGCCTTCCCCTTCATGTCCTGGCAGGACGCCACCGTCGCCGGGGTGGCGGCGCGGGTGTGCCGGATCAGCTTCTCCGGTGAACTCGCCTACGAGATCAACGTGCCCGCCTGGTACGGCATCACCGTGTGGAAGGCGCTCCTCGCGGCCGGGGACGCGTTCGGCATCACCCCGTACGGCACCGAGACGATGCACGTGCTGCGTGCCGAGAAGGCCTACCCGATCATCGGGCAGGACACCGACGGCACCGTCACCCCGCAGGACCTGGGGATGTCCTGGGTCGTGTCGAAGAAGAAGCCGGACTTCGTCGGCAAACGGTCCTTCGCCCGCGCGGAGAACCAGCGCGAGGACCGCAAACAGCTGGTGGGCCTGCTCCCGGCCGACGAGCAGGTGCTGCTCCCCGAAGGCGCCCAGATCATCGCCACCAGCGACATCCCGGCACCCCCGGTGCCCATGCTGGGCCACGTCACGTCCAGCTACCGCAGCGACGCCCTGCGGCGGACCTTCGCCCTGGCCCTGGTGCGCTCGGGCACCCGGCGCATCGGCGAGACCCTCTACGTCCCGCTGGACGGCCGGACCGTCCCGGTGACCGTGACCGACCCCGTGCTCTTCGACAAGGAGGGAGCTCGCCGTGACGGTTGAGACACCCGCTCGCTTCAGCCCGCTGTCCGAGTGGCAGGACCGCCTGGCGCGGCTGCCGGACGGTATCCGGGTGCGGGAACTGCCCTTCCTGACCCAGCTCACCCTGCGGGTGGAGCCCGGCAGCGCGGTGGCGCGGGCCGTCGA
Organism: Streptomyces sp. NPDC006655; assembly: GCF_040703965.1. Classification (NCBI taxonomy): domain Bacteria; kingdom Bacillati; phylum Actinomycetota; class Actinomycetes; order Kitasatosporales; family Streptomycetaceae; genus Streptomyces; species Streptomyces sp. NPDC006655. The sequence continues at coordinate 67,416 of NZ_JBEYJU010000039.1, forward strand.
GTCCTGCCTGGGCGTCCCGCTGCCCGGCCCGCTGCGCGCCCAACCGGCCGGCGAGGTCGACGTGTTGTGGATGGGCCCGGACGAATGGCTGCTGGTGGCGCCGGACGGGCACCGGGACGACCTCGTCGCGCGGCTGCGCTCGGCCGTCGGCGCGGGGTTCGCCACCGTCACCGACGTCTCGGCGCAGCGCACCACGCTGGCCCTGACCGGTCCCCTCGTCCGCACGGTCCTGGCCCAGGGCTGCGCCATCGACCTGGACCCCCGGGTCACCCCCGCCGGGTCCTGCCCGACCACCCTGCTGGCCCAGGCCCCGGTCACCCTCGTGGTGCGTGACGACGCGGCCCGCGACGTCCGGCTGCTGGTCCGCTCCTCGTTCGCCGGCTACCTGGCCGCATGGCTGCTCGACGCCTGCACGGAACACCGGGGAAGCGCCTCATGAAGACCGAGTTCGTCCTCACCCTCAGCTGCCCCGAACGTCCGGGCATCCTGCACGCCGTGACGTCGTTCCTGCTCGGGCACGGCTGCGACATCACCGAGCACCAGCAGTTCGACGACGCCGACCACGGCATCGTGTTCCTGCGCACCGGTTTCACCGCCCCCGACACCGAGACGACCCTGGAGCGGCTGCGGGACACCTTCACTCCCGTGGCCGCCGAGTTCGGGATGGAGTGGCAGCTCAGGGACTCCGCGGTCAAGCCGCGTGTGCTCGTGATGGTGTCCAGGTTCGACCACTGCCTGGCCGACCTGCTCTACCGGTGGCGCAGCAAGGCCCTGGACGCCGAGATCGTTCTGGTGGTCTCCAACCACCCCGATCTGGGGCCGCTGGCGGCGGCCGACGGCGTGCCGTTCGAGCACGTCCCCGTCACGGCCGGCAGCAAGCCGCAGGCGGAGGCCAGGCTGCTCGCCCTGGTCGAGGAACACCGCGTGGACCTGGTCGTCCTCGCCCGCTACATGCAGGTGCTCTCCGACGACCTGTGCAAGCGGCTGGAGGGCCGGGCCATCAACATCCACCACTCGTTCCTGCCGAGCTTCGCCGGGGCCAAGCCGTACCACCAGGCCCACCGCCGCGGGGTGAAGCTCGTCGGCGCGACCGCCCACTACGTCACGGCCGACCTGGACGAGGGGCCCATCATCGAGCAGGAGATCATCCGGGTCGACCACCGCTGCGGCGCGGACCGCCTGGTCACCGTGGGCCGCGACGCCGAACGCCTGGCCCTGGCCCGCGCCGTCAACTGGCACTGCCAGGGCCGGGTCCTGATCCACGGCAACCGCACGGTGGTCTTCAGCTGACCGAAGGGTCACGGCGGGACGTCCGGCGGCCTACAGCCCCACGATCCTGTTCCAGCGCCTGGCGAACTCCACCCGTTCCGTCGAGGTGATGTCCCGGGCGACGGCGAGGCGCCTGCGCATCTCGGCGTTCGGGAAGATCAGGGGGTTCTCGGCGAGTGCCGCCGTGGCCTTGTCCTTGGAGTCGGCGAGGACCTGCTGGGCCGCCGGGACGGGGCAGACGTAGGTGACCCAGGCGGCCAGCTCGGCGGCGACCGCCGGCTCGTAGTAGTAGTCGACGAGGCGTTCCGCGTTGGCCTTGTGGGCGGCGCGGTCCGGGATCATCAGGGAGTCGGACCACAGCTCCGCGCCCTCCTCGGGGACGACGAAGCGGATGTCGGGGTTGTCGGCCTGGAGCTGGACGACGTCGCCCGAGTACGCCTGGCAGGCCAGGACGTCCCCGCTGACCAGGTCCTTCGTGTAGTCGTTTCCGGTGAAGCGGCGGATCTGGCCGCGGTCGACCTGCTGCTGCACCTCGTCGCAGACGTGGTGGAAGTCGTCGGCCGTCCACCGGGTGATGTCCACGCCGTTGCCCTGCATCAGCAGCGCGAACGCCTCGTCGAGGCCGGAGAGCAGCGTCACCCGGCCCCTCAGGTCGCTCGCCCACAGGTCCTTGACGTGCCGGATCTCGCGGCCCAGCCTCCTGCGGTCGTAGGCGATGCCGGTGATGCCCGACTGCCACGGCACCGTGAACCGGCGCCCCGGGTCGAAGGCGGGCGAGCGGAGCAGCGGGTCCAGGTACCTCGCGACGTCCGGCTGGTGGGCGCGGTCCATCTTCTGCACCCAGCCCAGGCGCACGAACCGCGCGCACATCCAGTCGCTCATGACGATGAGGTCCCGGCCGGTGGACTGGTGGTTCATCAGCGCGGGGCTGATCTTGCCGAAGAACTCGTCGTTGTCGTTGATCTCCTCGATGTAGTCGACGGAGATCCCGGTGCGCTTCTCGAAGGCGTCCAGAGTGGGCCGCTCGTTCGGGTTGTCGTCGGCCACGTCGATGTACAGCGGCCAGTTCGCGAAGACCAGCCTGTGGTCCCGGGCGGAGAGGTCGGTCACGGCACGGTCGCCGGCCCTGACGTAAGCGGCGGGCACCCCGCACCCCGCCAGGCCGCCGAGCACGGCGCCGCCGCCCAGTGCGCGCAGCAGGGAGCGGCGGGAGAGCGTGGGGTTCTTCGCGGAGAAGGGCATTGCCGCAGGGTGCCGCCCCGGCTGCCGGCCCGACAATCGACGCTGCGTCGAGTGTGCCCGCACCGGCCCCTGACACCTTGTCGACACCGCCGCCTCCATGCGCCCTGAAGGGGCGCTGGGGGCACCCCCGGCCGAAGGCTGGGGGAGGAACTGCGCGACCAGCCCCCACGCACCCGCAGCCGGCCTACGGCCTACGCGTCCAGCGACGTCATCACGTGCTTGATCCGCGTGTAGTCCTCGAAGCCGTAGCCCGACAGGTCCTTGCCGTACCCGGACTTCTTGAACCCGCCGTGCGGCATCTCCGCGACCAGCGGGATGTGGGTGTTGATCCACACGCAGCCGAAGTCCAGCCGCTTGGACATCCGCATGGCTCGCCCGTGGTCCTTGGTCCACACGGACGACGCCAGCGCGTACTCGACGTCGTTGGCCCACTGCACGGCCTGGTCCTCGTCCGCGAAGGACTGGACGGTGATGACCGGCCCGAAGACCTCGTTCTGGATGATCTCGTCGTCCTGCCGGAGCCCGGACACGACGGTCGGCGCGTAGAAGTACCCCTTGTCGCCCACCCGCTGTCCGCCGGCCTCGACCTTGGCGTGGGCGGGGAGCCGCTCGATGAAGCCGGAGACCTGCTTCAGCTGGTTCGGGTTGTTCAACGGCCCGTACAGCACGTCCTCGTCGTCCGGCCGGCCGGTCTTCGTCTCGGCCGCGGCCTTCGCGAGCGCGGCCACGAACTCGTCGTGGATGGACTCGTGGACGAGCACGCGTGTGGCGGCCGTACAGTCCTGGCCCGCGTTGAAGAAGCCGGCCACGGAGATGCCCTCGACGGCCTTCGCGATGTCCGTGTCCTCGAAGACGACGACCGGCGCCTTGCCGCCCAGCTCCAGGTGGACCCGCTTGACGTCCTTGGACGCGGACTCGGCGACCTGCATGCCGGCGCGCACGGAGCCGGTGATGGAGGCCATCGCGGGGGTCGGGTGCTCGACCATCAGACGGCCGGTCTCGCGGTCGCCGGTGATGACGTTGAAGACGCCCTTGGGCAGGATCCCGCCGAGGATCTCGGCGATCAGGACGGTCGACGCCGGGGTGGTGTCCGACGGCTTCAGCACGACCGTGTTGCCCGCCGCGATCGCCGGGGCGAACTTCCACACGGCCATCATCATCGGGTAGTTCCACGGCGCGACCTGCGCGCAGACGCCGACCGGCTCACGGCGGACGATCGAGGTGTGGCCGTCCATGTACTCGCCGGCCGAACGGCCCTCCAGCATCCGGGCCGCGCCCGCGAAGAAGCGGATCTGGTCGACCATCGGCGGGATCTCCTCGTCCCGCGTCAGCCCGACCGGCTTGCCGGTGTTCTCCACCTCGGCCGCGATGAGTTCCTCGGCCCGCTCCTCGAACGCGTCGGCGATCTTCAGCAGGGCCTTCTGCCGCTCGGCCGGGGTGGTGTCCCGCCAGGCCGGGAAGGCCGCGGCCGCGGCCGCCATCGCCGCGTCGACGTCGGCCGCCCCGGACAGCGGCGCGGTCGCGTACGCCTCGCCGGTCGCGGGGTTGACCACCTCGGTGGTCCGTCCGTCGGCGGCGTCCCGGAACTCACCGTCGATGTAGTTGCGCAGGCGACGCAGCTCGGTGCTCACTGCCGGCCCTCCAAGTTCGGTGTCCAATCACTGAGACACCCACAGTAATCCGAGATCCCACGTTTTCAACACCCCCGGCCGCGCCGAGTCTGCGAAATCCGCAATGCAGGCTCCCCAAAACAACGAATTTCATCGATACGGCCTTGCGGAACCGTCGAGACGTCGTGCACAGTGAGGTCGTGGCCAGTCGAAGCGCAGACCAGAGGGACTCGTCCCGCGAGTCCAGGAACGGCAACAGTCCCCAGCTGGACGCCGTCTCCCTCGCCATCATCCAGCAGCTCCAGGAGGACGGCCGCCGGCCGTACGCCGCGATCGGCAAGGCCGTCGGCCTGTCGGAGGCGGCCGTGCGCCAGCGCGTCCAGAAGCTTCTGGACCAGGGCGTCATGCAGATCGTCGCCGTCACGGACCCGCTCACCGTGGGCTTCCGCCGGCAGGCGATGGTCGGCATCAACGTCGAGGGCGATGTCGAGTCGATCGCGGACGCGCTGACGGCCATGTCGGAAGTCGAGTACGTGGTGATGGCCGCGGGCTCGTTCGACATCCTCGCCGAGATCGTCTGCGAGGACGACGACCACCTGCTGGACGTCATCAACAAACGCATCCGGGCGCTGCCAGGGGTGCGCTCCACCGAGAGCTTCGTCTACCTGAAGCTGAAGAAGCAGACCTACATGTGGGGAACCCGATAACCGTGACCCAGAAGGACCTCAGCCGCACCGCGTACGACCACCTGTGGATGCACTTCACCCGCATGTCCTCGTACGAGAACTCCCCCGTCCCGACCATCGTCCGGGGCGAGGGCACCTACATCTACGACGACCAGGGCAAGCGCTACCTGGACGGTCTCGCGGGCCTGTTCGTGGTCCAGGCCGGTCACGGCCGCACGGAACTCGCCGAGACCGCCTTCAAGCAGGCGCAGGAGCTGGCCTTCTTCCCGGTGTGGTCGTACGCCCACCCGAAGGCCGTCGAGCTGGCCGAGCGCCTGGCCGACTACGCGCCCGGCGACCTGAACAAGGTCTTCTTCACCACCGGCGGCGGCGAGGCCGTGGAGACCGCCTGGAAGCTGGCCAAGCAGTACTTCAAGCTCAAGGGCAAGCCGACCAAGTACAAGGTCATCTCCCGCGCGGTCGCCTACCACGGCACCCCGCAGGGCGCCCTGTCCATCACCGGCCTGCCGGGCCTGAAGGCGCCGTTCGAGCCGCTGGTCCCCGGTGCCCACAAGGTCCCGAACACCAACATCTACCGCGCCCCGCTCTTCGGTGACGACCCGGAGGCCTTCGGCCGCTGGGCCGCCGACCAGATCGAGCAGCAGATCCTCTTCGAGGGCCCGGACACCGTCGCCGCGGTCTTCCTGGAGCCGGTGCAGAACGCGGGCGGCTGCTTCCCGCCCCCGCCCGGCTACTTCCAGCGGGTCCGTGAGATCTGCGACCGGCACGACGTCCTGCTCGTCTCCGACGAGGTCATCTGCGCCTTCGGCCGCCTCGGCACGATGTTCGCCTGCGACAAGTTCGGCTACGTCCCGGACATGATCACCTGCGCCAAGGGCATGACCTCGGGCTACTCCCCGATCGGCGCCTGCATCATCTCCGACAAGCTCGCCGAGCCGTTCTACAAGGGCGACAACACCTTCCTGCACGGCTACACCTTCGGCGGGCACCCGGTCTCCGCGGCCGTCGGCCTCGCCAACCTCGACCTGTTCGAGCGCGAGGGCCTCAACCAGCACGTCCTCGACAACGAGGGCGCGTTCCTGTCGACCCTCCAGAAGCTGCACGACCTGCCGATCGTCGGCGACGTCCGCGGCAACGGCTTCTTCTACGGCATCGAGCTGGTCAAGGACAAGGCGACCAAGGAGTCCTTCGACGCGGAGGAGACCGAGCGCGTCCTGTACGGCTTCCTCTCCAAGGCCCTCTTCGAGAACGGCCTGTACTGCCGTGCCGACGACCGCGGCGACCCGGTCGTCCAGCTCGCCCCGCCGCTGATCTCCAACCAGGAGACCTTCGACGAGATCGAGCAGATCCTGCGCGCCACGCTGACGGAGGCCTGGACGAAGCTCTGAGTCCCGCGCCCCTGATCGGCTGACCGACACCGGCCCCGGTGCCGTCCGTTCGAGTGAGAACGGACGCCCGGGGCCGTGTGCTGCCCGGGCTCCGCCAGCGGGCCTGCCTAGCGTGCACGTGACCGATCGGCCCAGCCTTCGTTCCCCCCGACGTGGGAAGGCACGGCAAAACGGATCAGAACCGAGGTGTACGCCCATGGAGGCCCCGCCGGACAACGACGTGCTGTGGGCACGCGCCCTGCACTTCCGCCACCAGGACGGCTCCCCCGGTGTCACCGGGGTCTCGCTCGCGGTGCGGGAGGGCGAGATCCTCGCCGTCAGCGGTCCGCGCGGCAGCGGCAAGACGACGTTGCTGAGGTGCCTCGCCGGCCTGACGCCGGTACAGGGCGGTGAGGTGTGGTTCAACAGCACGGCCGTGCACCGGATGGGCCCGGTCACCCGCGAAAAGCTGCGCCGCGACCGCTTCGGCTGGATCGACCCCGTCCCGGCGCTGATCCCCGAACTCAACGTCTGGGAGAACACCGCCCTGCCCCTGATGCTGCGGGGCACCAGCCGCCGCCGGGCCAAGGTGGCCGCGCTGGAGTGGCTGGACCGCCTCGACGTCGGCGACCGGGCCCGCAGGCGCCCGGCGCAGCTCCAGCAGGCCGAACGGCAGCGGGTCGCCATCGCCCGCGCCCTCGCCCCCTCCCCCACCATCCTCTTCGCGGACGAGCCGACGGCCCCGCTGCACCGCTCCGACCGCGCCCATGTGCTGCGCACCCTCACCACCGCGGCCCGCTCGCACGGCATCACCGTCGTCCTCGCCACCCACGACGCGGAGACGGCCGCCCTCGCCGACCGCAGGGTCTCGCTCCTGGACGGCCGCCGGGTGAACACGGTCCACCTGCCCGTCCCCGAAGCAGAAGGCCGGGCCGAGTGCTCGCTCTCCGTCTGACCCGCGTCGCCCACCCCGCCGTCCAGCTGCGCCGCCTCCTGGTGGCCGCCGCGGCGGCGGGCACGGGCTTCCTCCTGCTCTCCGCCCTCGGCTACGCGATGGCCCACCCCGACCACTCGACGGCGGCACTCCTGCGGCTCTCCTGGTGTGCGATCCCGCTCGCCGCCACGGTGTACCTCGCGGTCGCGGTGGCCCGCACCGACCCCGGCACCAGACCCCGCCCCGGTCTGTCCGCCCTCGGCCTCGGTCCGGCCCGCCTGATGGCCGTCGCCGCCCTCCACACGGTCCTCGCCTGCACCCTGGGCTCGCTGCTGGCCCTGGCCGTCTTCCTGCACCTGCGCGGCGACCTCACGGGCATGCCCTTCGACGGAGCGGCGAAGGACTTCCTGGCAGCGGACCAGCCCCTGCCCCTGCCGGCCGCCCTGACCCTGCTGACCGTGCCCCCGGTGTTCGCCTCCACGGCGGTGGCGCTGGTCCTGCGCCCCCGCGACCTGCCCGGCACAGCGGTCCGCAACCCGGTGTACGCGCTCCTCGGCGCCCGCCACACCACGGGCGCCCGCAGCGCCACGGGTACCCGCCACACCACGGGTGCCGACGCCACCACGGGTAGCCGCCCCACCACGAACACGCGCCTCCCCGGACACCCCGCGCCCGACACCGCGCCGTCCCAGCACCCGGCGGACGGCGACCAGCCGTCCCGTGATTCCGCGGGCGGTCGTGCCGCTGGGGCGATGGGGGTCCCCCCGCGCGAGCGAAGCCGAGCGTGGGGGAGGGTGGGCGCTGGGGGTACCCCCTCTGGGGGAGGCGCCCCGCCGACCCCGGTGAGCGACGTGCCGCCCACCCCGGCCGCGGCCGGCCCCGTCCCCACCGGCCTTCCCTGGGCCGTCGCCGTCCTGGCCGCCGGGCTCGCCATGGAGTCCTACGCCGGCGTCACCGAGACCTCCCCCCGCACCGCCCTCCCCGGCGGGCTGGCCACCGGCCCGGTCGGCGTCCTGGTCGGCTGGTCGCTCACCGCCGTCGGCCTGGTCCTCGCCGCCCCGGCCCTCGCCCACCTCTGCGGCCGCCTCCTCCAGGCCGTCCGTCCCGGCGCCCTGCGGCTGCTGGCCGGCCGCGTCCTGATGGCGGAGGCCACCCGTATCGGCCGCCCCCTCGGCGTGGTCTGCGCGGTGACGTCGGCGACCTTCGCGGCGACCGTCCTGCACAGCGGCGGCCGACACCCCGGCGGCCCGCTCACCACCCTCGGCGGTCTCGTGGTCGCCGGCTGCGCGGTGGCCACGCTCCTCACCACCGCCGTGGAGGCCCGCCAGGCCCGCGCCGACACCACCGAGGCGCTGCTGCGCCTCGGCGCCCCCGCGACGCTGCTGCGCGGCGCGGCGGCCCTGCGCACCGGCGCCCTGCTGGCCCTCTTCGGACCCTTCACCCTGCTGATCGCGGACCTCGCCGCCCGCCCGCTGGTCCGCTGAGCGGTCGCGCGGAACTCACCGCACAAAAGTCCGACGGGACCGATGACTTTCGCCGCGCGCCCCGGTCCAACCCTCGAACAGCACGACACCGGAGGAAGAGGGACCCCATGTACCAGCAGATGATCTTCGTGAACCTGGCCACCGACGACGTGGCGGCGTCGCGGAAGTTCTTCACGGAGCTCGGCTACACGATCAACCCGCAGTTCAGCGGCGACGACTGCACCTGCGTCGTGATCAGCGACACGATCTTCGCGATGCTGCTGAGCAAGCAGCGCTACGCGGACTTCACCAAGAAGGAGATCGCCGACTCGACGAAGACCAGCGAGGTGCTGATCTGCCTGAGCGCGGAGAGCCGCGAGAAGGTCGACGAGCTGGTGGAGAGGGCGGTCGCGGCCGGCGGCACGGCGAACGACGACGTCCAGGACCAGGGCTTCATGTACGGCCGTTCCTTCGAGGACCTGGACGGCCACAGCTGGGAGGTCGTGTGGATGGACCCGGCTGCGGTGCAGGGCTGATCTCCACCGGCACAGCCGTCCCGGCGAACAGCTGTGCCAGCATGGGCGGGTGCAACCGACACCCGCCCAGCCGAACCGTGCCGCCCACGACCTGGAGATCGAGTCGCTCGCCGAGTTCGACGAGGTCGTGGCCGCGCGCGGCACCCTCGCCCGGTACCGCGTCCAGGCCGTCGACCTGACGGACCGTACGGACGCCCTGCTCACCACCGACACCACCGGCGCCGTCTTCCTCGGCTGCCCGATGTCGGCCGAGGCCGCGGCCCGGGTCGGCGCGTCCGGCGCCCTGGTGTTCCCGCCGGTCCCGGACCTCCCCTTCGACCCGTACCGGGCCTTCGCGTACACCCCCGCCGAACTGTTCGACTCGCTCGCCGAGGGCTACGAAGGGACCCCGGACGCACGGTCGTACGCCTGGTTCCAGGAGACCAAGGCGGACGGCGACATATTCGCCTCGATGCTCCGATCGATCCACGACGACGCGGTCTCCGACGCGCTCGACGAACTCCTCGCCGGCGCCCGGGTGGTGGGGGTGATGGGCGGCCACGCGATGGCGCGCGGCACGGCGGAGTACGCCGGTGCCGCCCGGCTCGGCCGGGAGCTCGCGCGCGCCGGCCTCACCGTGGCGACCGGTGGCGGGCCGGGCGCGATGGAGGCGGCGAACCTGGGCGCCTACGCGGCCCCCTTCGAGGACGGGATGCTCGACGAGGCCCTGGAACTCCTCGCCAAGGTCCCGTCGTTCCGGCCCTCGGTCACCGACTGGGCGCGGGCCGCCTTCGAGGTCCGCGAGCGCTGGCCGGACGGCGGCTCCTCGGTGGGCATCCCCACCTGGTTCTACGGCCACGAGCCGCCGAACGCCTTCGCCGCGCACATCGCCAAGTACTTCGCCAACGCCACCCGCGAGGACGGCCTGCTGGCCCGTTCCAACGCCGGTGTGGTGTTCCTGCCGGGCGCGGCCGGGACGGTACAGGAGATCTTCGACAACGCAACGCCCAACTACTACGAGTCGCGGGGTGAGCCGACCCCGATGGTACTCGTGGACGAGGCGCACTGGAGCGAGCGGCTGCCCGCCTGGCAGTTGCTGACCTCGCTGGCGCGGGAGCGGTCGATGGCGTCCCGTATCGGCCTCGTTGACCGGATCGAGCAGGCCGCGGAGGCGCTGAAACGTCTCGGCAGTTAACGACCGTGTAAAGTCAACACCCGTGGACCGCATATGCGTTGACATTGCTTATGGAGCGCTTATAGACCTGTGAGCCTCTTGGGGATGCTGATGCCTCATCTCGCCGTTGCGTCAACTCCCTTTTTTTGACCCCCCAGTTATGCACTCAGTAAGGACAAACGTGTCCATATCCCGCCGCAGTGCACGTCGTTCCGTGCGCATCCTGGGTGTCGCCTCCGCGTCGGCCGCACTGGCCCTGGGCGTCTCCAGCACCGCCTTCGCCTGCAACATCAAGGACTTCTCCGCCGAAGCCATCTGCGACGGTGCCAAGGGCGCCATCGTCGTCACGGACACCGACGCCTCCCGCAAGGCCGCCACCATCACCGTGTTCCTGGAGAACAACGGCGCCGACGCCAAGCAGGTCGGCAAGGCGCAGACCGTGACGGGCTCCAAGGACGGCGAGAAGATCACCTTCTCCGAGAACTGGGCCCCCAACGCGACGTACCGCGTCCGCGTCAAGGTCGACAGCGGCAAGACCCAGATCGACACGGACATCACGCCGAACCTGACGACCCCGTCGACGGCGTGCGCCTCCGAGGAGAGCGCCAGCCCGTCGCCGTCGGAGTCGCCGTCGGAGTCGGCCACCCCGTCCCCGTCGGCGTCCGAGTCCGCCCCGGCCGAGTCGGACTCCCCGACCCCGTCGGCCACCGAGAGCAGCAGCACCGCTCCGGCCGGTTCGTCGGACAACGCCCCGTCCCCGGCGGTCGGTGAGTCGAACCTCGCCGAGACCGGTGCCAACTCCAACACCGGTCTGATCGCCGGTATCGCCGGCGCGCTGGTCGTGGTCGGCGGCGGAGCCGTCTGGTTCGGCATGCGCCGTCGCGGCGCGCACAGCGGAAACTGACCGCGCCCGACACCCGTACCGCACCGAGGCCCGCCCCCGTTCCCCCGGGGACGGGCCTCGGTCGGGTGTACCGAGGCCGCGGTCGCGCCTGACGGGGCTAGGGCCCTTCTGGTGGATCTCCGTGGAAGAAGGAGCGGCGTTCGGTGCGTGCGATCGGCGTGCGGGGTGGCGGGTCATGTGGCGGAGCCACCAGGCCCGCCACCCCGTGCGTCGAGCGTGCGTGCCGGGCCTCGCGACGCCGCGGAGATCCATCAGAAGGGCCCTAACTGGGCTCTCGCGGTCAACCGCCAGA